>JASHUO010000713.1 GCA_030039975.1 Alphaproteobacteria bacterium | reverse complement strand
GCGCTCGCGGCGTTTCAGCTGTGCACGCGGCTCGAAGGCATCATCCCGGCGCTCGAATCGGCACATGCGCTGGCGCATGTGGCGGAGCTGGCGCCGCGTCTTGCCAAGGACAATCTCGTCGTCGTCAATCTCTCCGGCCGCGGCGACAAGGATATCGAGAGCGTCGCCAAGGCGCTGGGCGTGGCGCTGTGAGCGCGCCGCCGCAAGCCGGCCGCATCGAGCGCCGCTTCGCCGCGCTCAAGGCCGAGGGACGCGCCGGGCTCGTCACCTATCTCACCTGCGGCGATCCCGATGCGGAGAGCTTCGCGCGGCTGCTCGCGGCGCTGCCGGCGAGCGGTGCCGATCTCATCGAGATCGGCATGCCCTTCTCCGATCCGATGGCCGACGGTCCGTCGATTCAGGCGGCGGGGCTGCGCGCGCTCAAAGCCGGCATGACGCTGGCCAAGACACTCGACATCGTCGGGCGCTTCCGCCAATCCGACGCCGCGACGCCGATCGTGCTCATGGGCTACTACAATCCGATCTTCCGCTATGGCGTCGAGCGCTTCCTCGCCGCGGCGAAGGCGGCCGGGGTCGACGGCCTCATCATCGTCGATCTGCCGCCCGAGCATGATGACGAGCTCTGCCTGCCGGCACTGGCGCAGGGGCTCGACTTCGTCCGCCTCGCCACGCCCACCACCGATGACCGGCGTTTGCCGGCGGTGCTGAAGCATACGGCGGGCTTCATCTATTACGTCTCGATCGCCGGCATCACCGGCACCAAAGCCGTCGATACCGACGGCGTGGGGCACGCCGTTGCGCGCCTGCGGCGCCACTCGCGCCTGCCGGTCGCGGTCGGCTTCGGTATTCGCACGCCCGACCAGGCCGCCACTGTCGCGCGGATCGCCGATGGCGCTGTCGTCGGCTCGGCGCTGGTGGACGAGGTCGCCGCCCATCTCGACGCCGACGGCAAAGCTCGGCCCGAGCTGGTCGATGCGGTGCTCGGCCGGGTGCGTGCCTTGGCGGATGGCGTGCGCAGCGCGAGGCGCGCATGAGCTGGCTCACCAATTTCGTCCTCCCCAAGATCCGCGCCGTCGTCTCGAAGAAAGAGGTGCCGGACAATCTCTGGCACAAATGCCCGAATTGCGGTCAGATGCTGTTCCATCGCGATCTCGAGGCCAATCTTTTCGTCTGCGGCAGCTGCGGGCATCATCTGCGGCTGCCGCCGGAGCGGCGGCTCGCGCTGCTCTTCGACGACGAACGCTACAAGGTGATCGAGCTGCCCAAGACGATCGTCGATCCGCTGAAGTTCCGCGATCGCAAGCGTTACACCGAGCGCCTCAAGGACGCGCAGGCGAAGAGCGGCACGCCACGCGACGCGCTGGTGGTAGCGCATGGCACGCTGGGTGGCATGCCCACCGTCATCGCCGCCTTCGATTTCGAGTTCATGGGCGGCTCGATGGGCCTTGCCGTCGGCGAGGGGCTGCTCGCCGCGGCGCGACTCGCTGTGCTGCAAGAAGCGGCCCTCGTCGTCGTCCCGGCCTCGGGCGGCGCGCGCATGCAGGAAGGCATCCTGTCGCTCATGCAGATGGCGCGCACGACGCTGGCCGTCGAGATGGTGAAAGAGGCGCGGCTGCCTTATATCGTGCTGCTCACCGATCCCACCACCGGCGGCGTCTCCGCCTCTTTCGCCATGCTCGGCGACATCACCCTCGCCGAGCCCGGCGCGGTCATCGGCTTCACCGGCGCGCGCGTCATCGAAGAGACGATCCGCGAAAAGCTGCCGGAAGGCTTTCAACGCTCGGAATACCTGCTCGAGCACGGCATGGTCGATCTGGTGGTGCCGCGCCGTGAGCTCCGCGACACGCTCTCCCGCCTCCTCGGCCTGCTCCGCCGCCCCGAGCCGCCACCGCAGGTGGTGCCGCTGAGGGGCTGATTTCCCCGCGATGTCTCGCAGCCCCGCCCCCCCTCCCTGCCCTCTCCCTCAAGGGGGGAGGGGCATGTCGAAATCTGAAGGAAGAGCCCCCTCCCCCCTTGAGGGGGAGGCCAGGGAGGGGGGTCGCGTCGACGCGATCCTGCAGCGCCTGCTCGGCCTGCATCCGAAACTCATCGATCTCTCACTCGATCGCGTGCGCCGGCTGCTTGCGGCGTTGGGCGAGCCGCAGGAGCGGCTGCCGCCGGTGATCCATGTCGCCGGCACCAATGGCAAAGGCTCAACCATCGCCTTCCTGCGCGCCATGCTCGAAGCGGCCGGCTTTCGCGTTCACGCCTTCACCAAGCCGCATCTGCTGCGCTTCAATGAGCGCATCCGTGTCGCCGGCGCGCTGATCGGCGAGGCCGAGCTTGCGGGGCTGCTCGAGGAATGCGAGCGCGCCAATGCCGGGGCATCGATCACCTATTTCGAGATCACCACCGCCGCGGCCCTTCTCGCCTTCGCCCGGCATCCCGCCGACATCCTGCTGCTCGAAACCGGACTCGGCGGGCGGTTCGACGCGACCAATGTGATCGTACATCCGGCGGTTACGGCGATCACGCCGATCTCGCTCGACCATCAGCATTTCCTCGGCGACACCGTGGCGGCGATCGCCGGCGAGAAGGCCGGCATTCTGAAGCCGGGCCGCCCGGCCGTGCTGGCGCCGCAACCGGCCGAGGCGCGCGCCGTGCTCGAGGCGCGCGCCGCTTCCTTGGCGGCACCGCTCTTCGCCGCCGAAGAGGATTGGCGCGTCAGCGCAACGCCTGCGGGCCTGCACTATGAAGGGCGGCGCTGGCAAAAACTCGATCTACCGCGACCCGGGCTTCTCGGGCCGCATCAATACGTCAATGCCGGCACGGCGCTCGCTTGCCTCGATCGGCTCGAGGGCTTCGCGCTCGGCGAAGCCGCGCTGGCGCAAGGCCTCACGCGGGTGGAGTGGCCGGCGCGGCTGCAGCGTCTCGCGCAAGGAAAGCTCGCCGCAGCCCTGCCGTCCGGCGCCGAGCTCTGGCTCGATGGCGGCCACAATGCCGGCGGCGGCGCGGCGCTGGCCGCCATGGCACGGGAGTGGCGCGACCGGCCGCTGCACCTCGTCTTCGGCATGCTCAACAGCCATGATGCCGAAGCGTTTCTGGCGCCGCTCGCGCCCTTCGCCGCATCGCTCGCGGCGATCGCGATTCCCGGCGAGCCTAACGCGCTCAGCGCTGAAGCAGCGGCGCAAGCGGCGCGCGCCGTCGGCATCGCCGCTATGCCTTGCGCCGGCCTCGCCGACGCCATCGCGCGCGCCGCGACGTTCGGTGCCGTGCGCATTCTCATCTGCGGATCGCTCTATCTCGCCGGCCGGGTCCTCGCCGAAAACGCTGCGGCGTTGCCGGCTTAGGCGCGCGCGATTACAGGTTCGACTGCACCCATTCGACCAGCTTGGTCTTCGGCAACTGGCCGATCTTCGTCGCCGCTACTTGGCCGTTCTTGAACAGCAGCAAGGTCGGAATGCCGCGGATGCCATATTTCATCGGCGTCTGCGGGTTCTCGTCGATATTGATCTTCGCCACCGTGAGCTTGCCTTGCAGGTCGGCGGCGATGTCTTCGAGCGCCGGCGCGATCGCCTTGCATGGCCCGCACCATTCCGCCCAGAAGTCGACGAGCACCGGCTTTGACGCGCGCAGCACATCGGCTTCGAATGAGGAATCGGTAACCTTTGTGGTGCTCATGGGCCTCTCCTGCAGGGCGATGCAGGAGATTAGGGGACGGCCGAAATGAGCGTCAAGGCGCGCCCCCCGCCGGCTGCGCAAGGCTGCTCGGCGGTGGGCGCGGCTTCTCAGGAAAGACGCGGCTGCGTCTTTTTGTAGCTCGAGCGCTGTTGCATCATTTCCCACCAGGCGGCGAGTCGCGCATGCTCGGCCAGCAAGGGCGCCTCCGGCGTCAACGCCAGGTAGAACAGCACCGGCGCCAAATACAGATCAGCAAGGCTCAGCTGATCGCCGGCGAGGAATTTGCCGCCGCCCTTGATACGATCGAACTCGGCGAGGCAGAGCTTCGCCCTGGGAATCGCCGCGGCAATCACCGCCGGGTCAGCGCCGCCGATGAGCTGGGGCAGCAGCCGGTGCACCACGATGCGGCGGATGATCGCATCATAGGCGTAATAATCGATGATGCTGATGATCTGGTTCATGCGCGCCCGGTCGCGCGCATCCTCGGGGGTGAGCGTCGTGCCCGGCCAGACCTGGTCGATATAGCGGATGATGGCGCCGGTCTCGTAGAACTTGAATCCGTCATGCTCGAAGGTCGGCACCGTACCGAAAGGATTGCGCGCGAGATGCGCGGGTGATTTGACCTCGCCGCGCACGACGCTGACATCGACGAGCTCGTATTGCGCCGGCTTCTCCTCGAACGCCAAGCGCGCGGTGCGCACATAAGTGCTCATTTCCGTGCCGTAGATGATCGGTGTCGCCATGAGCCGCCTCCCCAGAGTTTGATGGCCCGCGCATTCGACGCCGCGCGGCGAGGCTTGGCAACCAACGATTCGGTGAAGAGCCCCGCGCGCTCAGGGCGCGTGGCGGTCGAGCAGCGCGGCGCTGACCGGCATCAGCCGCGGGCCTTCGGTCCACAGCAGGGCGCAGCGCACGGCGCGGCCGGGATAGATCGCGGCGATGGCGGCGCGATAGGCGGCGAGCTGCTCGAGATAGGCTTCCGGCACCGCCGAGTCATCTTTGGGCGGCGGCCGCAGCGTCTTGTAATCGACGATCATCACCGCATCCGCGGTGACCACCAGCCGATCGATCTGGCCGGCAAGCGCCTTGCCGGCGATCAGCGCCACCACCGGCACCTCCGCCTCAGAGCCGGGCGCGAAGAGCGGTGCGAACTCGGCATGATCGAGCACGGCGAGGGTTTCCGCCGCGAGCTCGGCCTGCCGCTCCGGCGCGAGCCCATGCGCGGGCAGCGCCAGGAAGCGCCGCGCTGCCGCCCCCCGCGCTTCGGGCGCGAGCTGCGGCAGGCTCTGCAACAGGCGATGCACCAGCCGGCCGCGCAGCAGCCCCTCCCCCGCTTCGGCGCCCAGCGGCGAGCGCGCCGCCGGATCTTGTGTCACCGGCCGCGATGGCACCAGCGGCCGCGGCGGGTTCGGCTCCGGCTTCGGCGGCACGAAGGCCCAATCCGGCAGCGGCTCGGCGCGCTCACCGGGCAAGGTCACACGCTCGCGGCGATCCGGCGTCGCGCGCTGCTCGGTCACGAGGCGCCGGCCCTTGCCGCGCCAGGCTTCGGCGCCGAGATCGATCTCGACCGCTTCGGCGCCGGGCGCCGCGGCGAGACCGCGCTCGACGAGGTGGTACCAGCAGTGATCGGCGGGCTTCTGCCGGTTGCGCCAACCGCAGATGTAGAGGCGATCCTCGGCCCGCGTCATGGCGACATAGAGGAGGCGGCGATATTCCGCCTCGCGCCGCGCTTTCGCGTCAGCCAGCATGCGCTCGTAGAGCGGCGCGACGCAGTCGCGATGCGCGCGCCAGAGCGGCAGCCTCGCTCCGGTCCAGAGCAGCGATAATCTCTGCTGCGGCACTTGCAGCGTGTCGGGCAGAAACACGATCGGCGCCTGCAGCCCTTTGGCACCGTGCACGGTGAAGACGCGCACCTCGTTGCGACCGCGCTGCTCGAGGTCGCGCTTCACCTCGGCCTCGCCGGTGGCAAACCAATGAAGAAAGCCCTGCAGCGACGGCCCATGCGTGCGCTCATAAGCCAGCGACAGCGACAGGAACTCGTCGAGCGCGTCGAGCGCTTCGTCACCGAGCCGCGCCGCCAGCGCCCGCCGGCCGCCGCGCGCTCCCAGCACCTCCGCGAACAGCTCGTAGGGCGGCGCGAAATCGGCGCGCGCCAGCAGGTCGCTCAATTGGCGCGCCGCCGTGGCGAAGATGAGATGCTCGCCGGCGCGACGCTGCAGCTCGCTCCAGAGCGTGCCCTGGCGTGGATGAGCGAGCGCGAAGAGCTGCTCCTCGTCGAGGCCGCAGAGCGGCCCTTTCAGCACGGTCGCGAGGGTCAGGTCATCCTCGGGCAGCAGCAGGAACTGGCCGAGCGCGATCATGTCCTGCACCGCGAGCTGATCGGTGAGCAGCAAGCGGTCGACCCCGGCGACCGCGACGCCTTGCTGCGTCATCGCG
>JASHUO010000712.1 GCA_030039975.1 Alphaproteobacteria bacterium | reverse complement strand
GGGTCGAAGCCCCGGCCGTCGTCGAGCACGCAAACGCGCAGGCATTCATCTCCCGGTTCGGCTTCGGTCTGCACCGCGATCGTGGTGGCGGCGGCATGGCGCAGCGCATTGGCGATGGCTTCGAGCACGATGTGCTGGATGGCGAGGATCGAACGCGGCGTCAGGTAGTCGACCACAGGCAGCTCGCCGATCCGCCACAGGAAGCGCACGCCCGATTCCTCGATCGGCTCGCGCATGCGATGGCGTACGCTGCCCAGCACTACGCCAAGATCGCCCTCCACCGGCCCCAGCGAATCGACCACCAGGCGCAATTCCAACAGCGTCTCCTGCACGCGGCGCGCGATCGTCGATCGCTGCGTGCTGCCGGATTGGACCAGGCCGAGTAAGCCGATGAGACTCGCGCCAACGCCATCATGCATGTCGGCCATGATGCGGCTGCGCTCATCCGACAGGACGCGCTCGCGCTCGACCTCGTGCAGGCGCTGATAGCTGGCTTCGATCTCTCGGGTCTTTTGGGACAGGCGCCGCTCGAGCTCGGCGTTGGAACGCTCGACCGCAGCGATCGCCTTGAAATAGCGGTCCACCGTGGTCGCTCCGACGGCGAACAACAGCACCGGCACGTGAAAATGCGCCAGCGCCACATTCTCGTAGTCGAGCCATCCCATCCACCGGCCCAGGTCGCAGAAGCTCAGCAGTGCCGCCAGCGCGACGCCGGCGAGCGTCATCCACCAGAACGGCGTGTCGTGCCGCGCCGCGCGCGAGCGGACGAGAAAGGCGAGCAAGACGAACAGCGCGGCGACATAAGCCATGCTCGACACCGTGATGACCGTCGCCCGCACGCCGTCACTTCCGAGCGCCGCCAGTGCCATACCAACGCCCGTGAACAGCCAGGCGGCGGCCTCGAGCCAGGGCAAACGCTTGCCACCCAGCCGCAAACACAGAATGAGCAGCGGCACGGCATAGGCAAAGCGCAGCGGGAACGTAAAAAAATCGGTGGCGAAACCCCGGTAATAGCCGAAATGCGGGCTGAACCACGGCATCGCCATGAAAAACCACGTCAACGCCGTGACACCGAACCACAGCATGACCGAGTCCCGGCGGTTCTTCAGCCAGAAGGCGAGCGCGAGGAGACCCGCCGCCGCCGCGCCGCCGCCCACCACATAGAGCGCATCGTGCTGGAACGCCTCGCGGATGGCGTAGCGTGTCAGAACCTCCCCGGCATTGCCCAAGGTCACGCTGGCGAGCCCTTGGCGCAGCGCGCCGGTTCCGCCGACGCGCGCGTAGAGAATATTGCGGCCCGGCCGCAGCAGCGCCGCAGAGAGAGCGAAACGGGCAGGCTCGTCCCAGTTGAGCGCGCGCGCATCGCCCTGCGCGCGCAGGCCATTCATGAACGCGCCGTTGATGAAGAAGCTGACGAACCGCACGCTGACGCGGGGCATATAGACGGAAGTGACGCCATAGGGGCCGGGCGGCGCCAGCTCGAAGGTCATGCGATACCAAACGATGCCGGAGAAGTCGGGCCGCGAGCGATACCAATTGTCGGGCAAGGCCGTGGGGCGCCAGTCGGCCTCATCGCCTGGCGGCAGCGGCGCGTTGCTGACGACGAACTCCGCCCGATCGAGATGGAAGACCGGCACCTTCTGAAACCCTTGCTGGAACCCTTGCTGGGCGGCGGCACCGGAGATGCCCGCCAGCAGCAGCATGCCAGCCAGGAACCGCCCGAGGCGGCTCACGGGAGCAGACCGCGGCGATTGGCCTCGAACACCGCTTCGGTCTTGGAATGCACCGCGAGCTTGCCGTAGATGCGCTTCAAATGCGTGTGGACGGTGCTGACCGAGATGCCGAGAATCGCCGCCGATTCCGCGTAGGAGAAGCCGCGCGAGATCGCATTCAGGATTTCGATCTCGCGCGCGCTCAAGCCGGTCTCGCCTTCCTCTTCCCTCGCCTCCGATCGGCCGGGCGCGGGTCGCTGCAAGCGCCGCAGCACCTGGCGCGCGACCACCGGCGAAAGCGGCGACCCGCCATCGCGAATGTCGCGGATATCGACGGTGATGTCGCGCGTGAGCGAGCCCTTGAGCAGATAGCCGCTCGCCCCCGCTTCGAGCGCGGCCAGCACATTGGCCTCGTCGCCGAACATGGTGATCACCAGGACATTGCACGCGGGATGGCGCTCGGCGGCAAAGCGCACCACCTCGAGACCGGACATGTCGGGCAAGCCGAGATCGACGAGCAGGACGTCGGGCGCATCGCTCTGCAAACCCGCGAACGCCGCCGCGCCGGTGGCGTAAGTAGCGGCGAGCTCCAGCCAATCCTGCTGGCGGATCGAGAGCGCAATACGCTCGCGCGTATCGGCGTCGTCCTCGACCATCGCGACTTGCGTACGGCTAGCCCCCATCTTCGCCTCCCGCCGGTTGGTTACGATTCTATCAAAAAACCGCGCGAATGCTCATGCCGGGCGTCCCCAGTTCTGGGGATAGGCGCGGGCGACGGCGCGTGATTCCATGTCCGTCGCGGGTTGCGCCCTCCGGGCGCTTCCGACATCGGATTCTGCGGCCGGGAACCGGACGAGACTGAAGCAGGACATTACGACATGCGCACCTTGGCAGCCCCGACCCTGTGCGCGCTTGCGCTTTTTGGAACTGTGCTGGCGCCACCGGCTTTCGCTCAGACCGGACAATTCGTCTGCCCGAACGGCACCTTCGCCGGCGCGGGCGTCAGCACCTACAGCGCCTTCAGCGCCGCTTGCGGATTGGGGGGTGCCGCGGGCGGCGGCGGCGGCATCAATCCCGGGGCCGCCGCGATCGGAAGCATTGGCGCCGCCTTCATCGGCAGCGCTCTGCAGGACATGTCGGCCCCGGATCCGGCGGCAGCGCAGCAGTCCGCCGCCGCCGCCGCGATGCAGGCGCGCTACGACGCGGCCGCGAGGGCGCGGCAGAATGCGATCCGCGACAAGCTGCTCGGCGAGATGGCGCTGGCGGGTTCGCCGGCGCTTCAGACCGCGTCGGCCCCAGGTGGGCTGGTGATCGGCGGCGTTCCCTTGATGCAGGCGGACACGGCACCGGGCCCGACGACGCTCAATGTCATCACCGGCCCGGCGGACGCCGCGCCGGTGGACGCCGTCGCCGGGAACGCCGTGTCCTGCGGCGACGGGCTCACCGTCCAAGTCTCCAAGGGGACCGGAGCGTTCGGCACGGATCAGGTGGTGCCGGTATCGAACGGCGGCGCCGCACCCTGCAACGCCGCGCCCGCTGCCGCAGCCGCCCCCGCCAGCCCCTCCCCGCCGGCCAAGGACGATGCCGGCATCGATCCCTCGCAGAAAGTCGCCGTCATTCCCCGCAACGGCGACCCCGCGCGGATCGCCCGCGGCAGCCGCTACGTCGATTGCGCGGCAACGCGCGTCGCCTATACCCGACTGCAATCCGGCCTTGCCGCCCAGCGCGATTGGCTGGCGCGCACCAAGGCGCAGATTGACGGCGTCAAGTCCGAGCAGCGCGCTTTGAGCCACGAGGAGCGCGTCTATGCCGTGAAGACGCTGTTCGAGACGACCAAGGACCTTGCGGTGAATACGGCGGCGCTCAAGTCCGCTCTCAAGGACATCAGTCTCGGCAAATACGGACCGCTCGATCGGCGCACGCAGGCGGCCATCCTGCTGTGGACGAAACGGCTCAGCACCGCTTACGACGCAATCAAGGAGCCGCCGGAGGCGTTGAAAGCGGGCTGGAAATACGGCACCGAGCTGCGCGGCGATGCGGCCGAGATGGCGCAGCAGCAGAAGGAGACGCAGAGCTATCTCACCGCCTTGCAACGCAGCACCAAGACGCTGGAAGACGCAGCCGACGGCTTGCGGGAAGCTTTGGTCGACTCCGGCATCGCCGCGGAAGCGGGCGGCGAGTTGGCCAAGGACATCGCCGGGCCGGCCGGATGGGTCGCGTTCACCGCCGCCAAGATCGGCATCGAGGCCGGCGAGCTCGCTGCGAGAGACGCGATGTCGCAAGACGAGCTGCTGCAAGCCAGCTGGCAATACGACCACCTCCAGGACCTCTACGGCGCGCTCCAGGACAAGATCGGCGACGACAAGGCAGACCTGGTCGAATATTGCGGCGGTCTCTGATGGCTCTGCACAGCAGGATGCGGATCGCCGCCATCATCGCCGGCCCGGCGCTGCTCTCCGCTTGCGCCGTCGCGCCGCCGCCAATCCCTGCCGATCCCCAAGCGGCATCGAAGATGTCCTTGGAGGAGGCAAAGGACACCATACAGCGCGGCATAAGGTGGGTTTGGAGCGACGGTACCGGCGACCACGATTTCCAGGTCTGGGAATTCGCCGTCGACCGCATCGACAGCTATATCTTTGCACGGAACGGCAGAACCGCACGGTATACGAGCTGTCCTTACGAAGCTTTCGATCCGTACGTTATCGCCGACAACGGCGTGTTTTTTTTCGGGGTTCACAAGGGCCAGGCCGCCTCCGCCGCGTTTCTTGGCGGCGGCGATTGTGGCAGTTGGGCGGGCATATCGGTGCCGACGCCCGATCGGGCCAATCACGTCGCTGCCGCGCTGTTGCGCTGGAAGACTTCGACCTTGGCCGAGCGGCAGGCCTATTTCGCCGAGCAGCAACAGCGTTTCGCGTCGATCGCCGCAAACTACCGGAATACGACGCCTAGGCCGCCCGTTCCGGAAGATCTGCGCCGCGTACAGGTCGTCGCCGAGGAAGCCGTCAGGGAAGAGCGCTTCGTCGAGGCGGCCGATGCCTATGAGCGCGCCCTGGAGCACGCGCCGTGGTGGCCGGAGGGACAGTTCAATCTCGCCCTGATCCTGGGCGAGCTCTACTACTACGACGAGGCGATCGAGCACATGCGGGATTTTCTCGCTCTCGTCCCCGACGCGCCCAACGCACGGCACTGGCAGGACCAGGTCTATCGCTGGCAGGGCGAATTGCGCAGCATCCGCGGCGCGAGCAACCGCCGCACGCGAACCGTCGCCGCCCGTTAAGCCTATGTGGGAGACGGGCAACACGAGCCGCGGCGCAACCGGCTGGTGCCGCATGAGCCTCCGGCGCCTCGTCTCATTCATGGCGCCGGTTCTGATGGTGCCGATGCTTGCCGTCGGCATCGCCCGCGCCGAAGGGAATGCGGCGCCACCGCAGCAGCCGCTGGACTACCACGCCATCTTCAACATCATTCGA
>JASHUO010000711.1 GCA_030039975.1 Alphaproteobacteria bacterium | reverse complement strand
AGCGCGCATGACATCGGCATCTACACCTCGCTGATCTATGCCGCCGCCTGCATCGCTTCCCCGGCGAGCGGCGGGCCAATCCGGCGCCACGGCGCGATCCGGCTCAGCCAGTACTGCCTCGTCTTCTGCGGCGCGGGGCTGGCGCTCACCGCGACGGCGAAGCTCGCGCCCGTACTGCTGGGCGCAATACTGATCGGCGTCGGCTACGGGCCGATCACGCCGGCGAGCTCCCACCTCCTCATCCGCCAGACGCCGCCGCAGCGGCGCAGCCTGGTGTTCTCGCTGAAGCAGACCGGCGTCCCCATCGGCGGCGTGCTGGCGGGCATCGCCGTGCCGGCCTTCGTGCTGGTGCTGGGCTGGCGTGGCGCCGCGCTGATGAGCGGCGCGCTTTGTCTCCTGATGGCGGTTCTGGCCGAGCCGCTGCACCGCAGCCTCGACGACGATGCCGATCCCAAAGCGCGCGGCGAGCGCGGCATCCTAACGGCGATCAGGCTGGTGCTGAAGGAGCCCGGTCTCAGGCGTCTTGCGCTGGCCTCGCTCGCCTTCGCCGCCATTCAGCTCTGCTTCAGCGCCTTCGTGGTCACTTTTCTCACCGAGCGCGCCGGGTTGGCGCTGGTCGTTGCCGGCGCGATCATGGCCGCGGCGCAGGCCGCCGGCATCGCCGCCCGCATCCTCTGGGGCTGGGTTGCCGATCGCTTCATGCCGGCGCGGGCGTTGCTGATGATCCTGGGGCTGGCAATGGGCGGCGCCGGGATCACCACCGGGCTGATCACAGCGGCTTGGCCGCTCGGCGCCATCATCGGCGTCACCATGCTGCTGGGCGCGAGCGCGTTGGGTTGGAACGGCGTCTACCTCGCCGAAGTGGCGCAGCTCGCCCCGGCAGGCGCCGTCGGCGCCGCTACCGGCGGCGCGCTCTCGCTGACCTTTCTCGGGGTAGTGATCGGCCCGCCGCTGTTCAGCGCCGTGGTCACGGCGAGCGGCAGCTATCGGCCGGCGTTTTTCGCGGCGGCGCTCGCCGCCGCCGGAGCGGCATTGATTCTCCGGCGGAGGTAGGTCAGCGCGACGCGAAGCGTCGTCGCTGGCGGGCGTCAGCGGTTGCTCTTGCAACCGCGGAAGCCCGCACCGTGCCGGCAATTCACCTTATCGCCAACGAGCGACATGCATGCGTGCGCTCGCCGGAACGGAGCGGCTCTCGCGGTTGCTTGCGCAACCGCTGTCGCCGCCGCGGACGAGCGCTGGCGCGCTCGCCTAGCGCTAGATAAGCTGCAGCGACGAAGCTTCGCGGCCGCGCCGGGCTTGGGCCACCATCATCCGCACCGGCTGGCCGGGCTCCAGCATCTCGATGCCGGAGCGGCGCAGCGCCGTCACATGCACGAAGATGTCCTTGCTGCCGTCATTGGGCAGGATGAAGCCGAAACCGCGCGCCGGGTCGTACCATTTGACGACGCCATCGAGCGATTCGGTCGCGCCCCCGCCCCCGCCGCTCTGCTCGTCATAGCCATCGCCCCGTCCGCCGCGAAAGCGGTTCTCGCGCGGCGCTCTGGGCGTCGCGGTCGAGAGGTCGATTTCCAGCACTTGCGCTACGGCGCGGCCCTTGGGCCCCTGCATCCATTCGAACACCACCGAAGCGCCGTCGGGCGCTTCGTTGTGCCCGGCACGTTCCAGCGCCGAGAGCGGCAGGAACACATCGCCGCTGCCGTCATTCGGGATGATGAACCCGAAGCCTTTGCTGCGATTAAACCATTTGATTTTGCCCGCGAGCCGGAAAGTCTCGCCAGCTGACTGGAAAGCACTCATCGACGCACCCTAGAAGACCCCCGCCCGCTCCCCTTATGGCTATGCCCTGCTTAGGGCATGCCTTACCCCGCCGGGGGCGTCACGGGCGGGACTCATGACTCATAAGGTCGAAATCCCCGCTCGGCAAGGCTCTTTGAGACCTATGGTTGAGAAACCGACTCGGCCGCCTCGTCGGGCTTGGTCGCGAACAGCAGGTAGTTGACGTCGATATCGGGGCTCGGCGACCAGCGATCGGCGAGCGGATTGTAGGTGAGGCCGCTGACCTCCTCGAGCACAAGCCCGCCGGCACGCAGCCCGGCGGCGAGCTCCGAGGGCCGCAGGAACTTGCCCCAGTGATGCGTGCCGCGCGGCAGCCAGCGCAGCAGGTATTCGGCCCCGATAATCGCGAACAGAAAGGCCTTGGGCGTACGGTTGATGGTGGCAGCGATGAAGGCGCCGCCCGGCCGCGCCAACCGTGCCACGGCGGCGAGGAAGAGCTCCGGCGCTGCCACATGCTCGACCACTTCGAGCGCCAGGACGGCATCGAAGCGTTCGCCGCCGGCCGCCAGATCTTCGGCCGCGATGCGGCGATAATCGACGGTGACCCCGCTCGCCGCCGCGTGGCCGCGCGCCACCTCGAGCATCGCCTCCCCGGCATCGATGCCGGTGACGGCGAAGCCGAGGCGCGCCAGCGGCTCGCTCACCAGGCCGCCGCCGCAGCCGATATCGAGCAGGGTGAGCCCGGTGAACGGGCGCATGGCGCGTGGGTCGCGGCCGAAATGCGCCGCCAGCCGGTCGCGGATGAAAGCCAATCGCACCGGATTGAGCTTGTGCAGCGCCCGGAACTCCCCTTCGGGCTCCCACCACGCCTTGGCGATGCGCGCGAAGCGCGCGACCTCCTCGCGGTCGACCGTCCCCGCTGCCGTCTCTTCGGCCAAGCCTTCCTGCATCCGCGCTTCCCTTGCCCCGCCGCCTTGCTTCCGCGGCATCGATACGAGTATCTATACGCTCCTTTTTTCCGGCAAGCAGCCGGCGGCATCTTTGTTGCAAGGGGCTCAGCGGGTCTTAGCAAGCCATGGCGCGCATCGTGCAGAAGTTCGGCGGCACCTCGGTGGCCGATATCGACCGCATCCGCGCAGTCGCGGACCGGGTGAAGCGCGAGATCGACGCCGGCAACGAGATCGCCGTGGTGGTCTCCGCCATGGCCGGCGCCACCAACCAGCTCGTCGAGTGGACGCGGCAAACCTGCACGCTGCACGATGCGCGCGAATACGACGCGGTGGTCGCCTCGGGCGAGCAGGTGACCGCCGGGCTCCTGGCGCTGGCGCTGCAGGATCGCGGCATCAACGCCCGCTCCTGGCTCGGCTGGCAGATTCCGATTCGCACCGACGGCATCCACGGCAAGGCGCGCATCCGCGACATTCCGACCGAGGAGCTGGTGCGCCGTATGGGCGAAGGGCAGGTGGCGGTGGTGGCGGGCTTCCAGGGGTTGGGGCCGGACAACCGCATCACCACGCTCGGGCGCGGCGGCTCCGACACCTCGGCGGTGGCGCTGGCGGCGGCGCTGCAGGCCGATCGCTGCGATATCTTCACCGATGTCGACGGCGTTTACACAACGGATCCGCGCATCGTTGCGAAGGCAAGGAAGCTCGATAGAATTACCTACGAGGAGATGCTGGAGCTCGCCTCCCAGGGGGCGAAGGTGCTGCAGACCCGCTCGGTCGAGATGGCGATGAACCATCGCGTGCGCGTCCAGGTGCTGTCGAGCTTCATCGACGCTCCCGGAACTCTGGTGGTGGACGAGGACGAGATCGTGGAACAGCAAGTGGTGAGCGGCATCGCCTATAGCCGCGATGAGGCCAAGGTGACGCTGCTCAAGGTGGCGGACCGCCCGGGCGTCGCCGCCGCCATCTTCGGTCCGCTCGCCGAGCACGCGATCAATGTCGACATGATCGTGCAGAACATCTCGGAGGACGGGCGCTTCACGGATCTCACCTTCACCGTCGGCAAGGCCGACCTCGCGCGCACCGTCAAGGTGCTCGAGGACCGGCGCGGGCAGCTCGGCTTCGCCGCGCTCAAACCCGACCCCAACGTGGTCAAGATCTCGGTCATCGGCGTCGGCATGAGGAGCCATGCCGGCGTCGCGCAGCAGATGTTCAAGACGCTCGCCGAGAAGAACATCAACATCCAGGTGATCTCGACCTCGGAGATCAAAGTGAGCGTGCTCCTCGCCGAGGAATACACCGAGCTCGCGCTGCGTGCGCTGCACACCGCCTACGGCCTCGACGCCGGATAGGATCAACGCCATGACCACTGAGGCGGAGCGCCGCATCGCTTCCGGGCCCGGCCCGGACGGCGCCGACGCGCAGGCGCCTCGGGGGGGCGCGCGCCGGCAGCTCGACCGCCTGTGGCGCCGTGGGCTCGAGTTCCTCGGATCCGAGCTCGCCATCATGGGCGGCGCCATGACCTGGGTGTCGGAACGGCAGCTTGTCGCTGCCATCTCCAATGGCGGCGGATTCGGCGTCATCGCCTGCGGCGCGATGAGCCCGGCGCAGCTCGATGCCGAGATCGCCGCGACGCTGGCGCTCACCGACCGGCCGTTCGGCGTCAACCTCATCACCCTCCACCCGCAGCTCACGGAGCTGATCGATGTCTGCGCCCGGCGCCGCGTCGGCCATGTCGTGCTCGCGGGCGCGCTGCCTTCGTCCGCGGCGGTGGGGCGCATCAAGGAAAGCGGGGCCAAGCTGCTCTGCTTCGCGCCCGCTCTCGTCATCGCCAAGCGGCTCGTGCGCATGGGTGTCGACGCCATCGTCATCGAGGGCATGGAAGCGGGCGGTCATATCGGCCCGGTGGCCACGGGCGTGCTGGCGCAGGAGATCCTGCCCCATCTCCGCGAGGTGCCGGTCTTCGTCGCCGGCGGCATCGGCCGCGGCGAGGCCATCGTCTCCTATCTCGAGATGGGCGCCGCCGGCGTGCAGCTGGGTACGCGCTTCGTCTGCGCGCATGAATCGATCGCCCATCCCCGCTTCAAGCAGGCATTTCTGCGTGCCGGGGCGCGCGATGCCGTGCCCTCGACCCAGCTCGATCCGCGCTTTCCCGTGATCCCGGTGCGGGCGCTCGCCAATGACGGCACGCGGCGCTTCCTCGAGCTGCAGCGCCAGGTGCTCGACCGCTTCACCCGTGGCGAGGTCTCGCAAAAGGACGCGCAGCTCGAGATTGAGCATTTCTGGGCAGGGGCGCTGCGTCGCGCGGTCATCGACGGCGACATCGAGACGGGATCGCTGATGGCGGGGCAAAGCGTCGGCATGGTGACGCGCGAGCAGTCGACCCGCGAGATTCTCGGCGAGCTGATCGAGCAAGCGGTCGAGGCGCTGATGGCGCGCGGGCGCGGCGGCGCTGCAGAGAGCGAGAACAGCAGCCGCTCGCGAGCGGGGGTGTGATGGAAACCGGCGCGGCGGCCACCGGCTCCCGCCGCCTGCTCCGCCGGCTGCGGGACATCATGGCCGGCTCCGGCACGGCGCAGGAGCGGCTCAACCAGATCGTCAAGATCATCGCCGCCGACATGGTGGCGGAAGTCTGCTCCTGCTATGTCATGCGCGCGGGCGAGGTGCTCGAGCTCTTCGCCACCGAAGGTCTGCGCCCCGAAGCCGTGCACCGCACCCGTCTGCGCGTTGGCGAAGGCCTGGTCGGCGTCATCGCCGCCACCGCTCGTCCGCTCGCTCTCGCCGACGCGCAATCGCACCCCGACTTCGCCTACCGGCCCGAGACCGGCGAGGAGATCTATCATTCGCTGATGGGCGTGCCGGTGCTGCGCGGCGGCCGCGTGCTCGGCGTTCTCGTGGTGCAGAACCGCACGCAGCGCAACTACACCGAGGACGAGATCGAGGCGCTGCAGACCATCGCCATGGTGCTGGCCGAGCTCGCCGCCAGCGGCGATCTCGTAAGCCCGGTGGAGCTGCAGCCCTCGAACGGGATCGGCCTGCTGCCGACGCGGCTCGACGGCATCAAGCTCAATGCCGGGCTCGCCCTCGGCGTCGCCGTGCTGCACGAGCCGCGCGTCGTCATCCGCCAGGTGGTGGCCGAGGATCCGCAGACCGAGCAGCTGCGGCTGAGCACCGCCATCGACGCCATGCAAAGCGCCATCGACGACCTGCTCGCGCGCAGCGACATCGCCGCCGGCGGCGAGCATCGCGACATCCTCGAGACCTATCGCATGTTCGCCGCCGACCGCGGCTGGCTGCAGCGCATGACCGATGCCGTGCGCAGCGGCCTCACCGCCGAGGCGGCGGTGCAAAAAATTCAGGACGAGACGCGGGCACGCATGAGCAAGGTGAGCGATCCCTATCTGCGCGAGCGCCTCGCCGATCTCGAGGATCTGGCGAGCCGGCTGCAGCAGCACCTGGCCGGCCGGCATTTCGCCGCCGAGGCGGCGCTGCCGGCGGAGTTCATCCTGATCGCCCGCAGCATGGGGCCGGCGGAGCTGCTCGATTACGATCGCCGCCGGCTCAAGGGTCTGGTGCTCGAGGAAGGCTCGCCCACCGCGCATGTCGCCGTGGTGGCGCGTGCGCTCGATATTCCCGTCATCGGTCGCGTCAAGGAAGTGCTGGAGAAGGTCGAGGCGGGGGATCTCATCATCGTCGACGCCGACGAGCAGCAGGTTTTCGTGCGTCCCGGCGAGGACATCCAGCAAGCGGCCAATGCGCGAATCGAGGCGCGTCTCGGGCAGCGGCTCACCTACGCCGCGCTGCGCGACCTGCCGGCGGAGACGCGCTGCGGCCAGCGCGTGTCGCTGCAATTGAATGCCGGGCTGCTGCTCGATCTTCCCTATCTCGACGAGACCGGCGCCGAGGGAGTCGGGCTGTTCCGCACCGAGCTGCTGTTCATGATGCGCCACGATTTCCCCTCGGTCGGGCAGCAATCCTCGACCTATCGCCGCGTGCTTGAGCATGCCGGCGAGCGTCCCGTCACCTTCCGCACGCTCGACATCGGCGGCGACAAGATGCTGCCCTACATGTCCGAGACCAAAGACGAGAATCCGGCGATGGGCTGGCGCGCCATCCGCATCGCGCTCGATCGTCCGGCGATGCTGCGCCAGCAGCTGCGTGCGCTGATCCGCGCCGCCGCCGATCGGCGGCTGCGCGTGATGTTTCCGATGGTTGCCGAGATCGCCGAGTTCGATGCGGCGCGCGCCGTGCTCGACCTCGAGCTCGAGCGCACCGCGGCGCGCGGCGGCGCGCTGCCGGCAAAGGTCGAGGTCGGTGTCATGTTCGAGGTGCCGGCTTTGCTCTGGGAGCTGCCGCAGCTGCTGCCCAAGCTCGATTTCCTGTCCGTCGGCACCAACGACCTCGTGCAGTTCCTGTACGCCGCCGACCGCGGCAATCCGCGGCTGGCCGAGCGCTACGACCCGCTGTCGCTGCCGGTGCTTCGGCTTCTCGCCGAGGTGACGCGCGCCTGCGCTGCGGCCAAGGTGTCGCTGACGATCTGCGGCGAAATGGCGGGGCAGCCCCTCGACGCCATGGCGCTGCTCGGCGTCGGCTTCCGCGCGCTCTCCATGGCGCCGGCCTCGATCGGCCCGGTCAAGGCGATGATCCGCAGCCTCGACATGGGTCCGCTCGAGACGCTGATCGAGGCGATCGCGACGCTGCCGCCGCGCGCCTTGCGCGGCAAGCTGCGCGATTTTGCTCGCGATCACGGCGTTGCCGTCTGATCTCGCAGTTCCGCGCCATCTCTCGTTGCGGCGGCGCGGGAGTGTTTGATACTCTCGCCCGTCAATCGCTCTTCGAGGCGCGTCGGTTTTTACCGTTTCTTCACCTTATCCCTGCCGAATTCAGTTGCGGCGGGTTCACATCGGTTCCAGGCAAATGGCGCTCTTTTCGCGACGCAAGGACACCCCGGAAGAGCCGGGCACCTCCGAACGACCCAAGGCAACGGCGGCTGACACCGTAGCCGAGCTCAGGCCGGCGCGCCGGCGCACGGTCGGCCAGCTCCTGCGCGAGACGCGCGAGAGCTATGGCAGCGACATTCCCCGCGTCGCGGCGGCGCTGCGCATCCGTGCCGCCTATCTCGAGGCGATCGAAGAGGGCAGCTACGACCGCCTTCCCGGACCCGTCTATGCCCTCGGCTTCGTCCGCGCCTACGCCGTGCATCTGGGGCTCGACGGCGA
>JASHUO010000710.1 GCA_030039975.1 Alphaproteobacteria bacterium | reverse complement strand
GCAGCACCACCTGCTCTGCCGCGTCGACACCATGGAGCTGAAAAACGCTCTTCGACGTATCTACCCCAACCCGTGTTATCCTGGTCATGGACGGCTCCCTCGAATGAGACCTGACGACCTCATTCTGGCACGTCGATGCCGTCGGGGCCGTCCACACCATCAGAGCACCCGCCCCGATCATCGCATCTGAAGCCCTGGGTGCCCGCTTTCGCGGGCAAGTCAATGGTGGGGTGGAGGAGTCGCGCAGAAGTGTGCGTACCCTAGTGCTTTCGCGGGGTGACGAACGCCAAACCAAAATCAAAGTAGTCCGTCATTCCTGCGGGACGCGGGAATCCGTGCGCTCGACGAAAGCATGGCCGTCGCCCCGCCCGCGGCAAACTGACTTCGGCGCGTAGCGGGCTTGCCAGACTCGGGCGGGTTCGTGTCTCCTGCGGCGATGCCGGATTTCGCGCTGGAAATGGCCTGCTCGGGCCTGGTCTGCGGCATCGACGAAGCCGGTCGCGGGCCGCTCGCCGGGCCCGTGGTCGCGGCGGCGGTGATCCTCGACCGCAGGCGGATTCCCAAGGCGCTGCGCTATGGCCTTGATGATTCGAAAAAACTGCTGCCGGAAGAGCGCGAAGAGTTCGCGACCTTGCTGTTCGGCTGCGGTGCCGCGATCGGCATCGGCGCCGCCAGCGTCGGCGAGATCGACCGCCGCAACATCCTGCGAGCGACGCTCGCCGCCATGTGCCGCGCCGTGGCGGCGCTGCCGCGCGCGCCGGAGACCGCGCTGGTCGACGGCAATGTTCCGCCGCCGCTGCCTTGCCCGGTGAAAACCGTGATCGGTGGCGACGGGCTGTCGCTCTCAATCGCCGCGGCCTCGGTCATCGCCAAGGTGACGCGCGACCGGCTGATGCGCCGGCTGGCGCTGCGCTATGGCGGCTATGGCTGGGCGACCAATGTCGGCTATGGCACGCCCGAGCACCGGGCCGGGATCGAGCGGCTCGGGCCGACGCCGCATCACCGCCGCTCCTTCGCCCCGCTCCAGCTCGCTCTCGACCTCGCGACGGAAGGCGAATCGCTCGCGTCCGAGGCCTGAAGCGATCGCTTTCGCGCGGACTCCTCTTGTTCCGCGCCCACCAGCGATAGGGGTGGCTTGGGAATCGAACGACCAGCGATTGCGGAAGATTCGAGTTCAGAATCTCGCCATAACCGGTTGATTCTCAAAAAGATTGACGCCGAGACTCGACCCCCGCACAGTAGCCGCGACTCGGGGGAGACACACCATGCCGGATGCGGGCGGACAGCGCGGATATAAGGAGTATAAGGAGGAGATCCTGGTCGGCGATTGCGTTGCCGAGATGGCGGCGCTGCCGGCAGAATCGGTCGATCTCATCTTTGCCGACCCGCCCTACAACCTCCAGCTCGGCGGCGAGCTGCTGCGCCCGAACAACAGCCGCGTCGATGGCGTCGAGGAGGAATGGGACCGCTTCGACGGGTTTGCCGAATATGACCGCTTCACCCGCGCCTGGCTCGAAGCGGCGCGTCGCCTGTTGAAGCCGGATGGCGCGCTCTGGGTCATCGGCAGCTATCACAATATCTATCGCGTGGGATCGCAACTGCAGGACCTGGGCTTCTGGATTCTCAACGATATCGTCTGGCGCAAATCCAACCCGATGCCGAATTTCCGCGGCCGGCGCTTCACCAATGCGCATGAGACGCTGCTCTGGTGCGCGCGCTCGGCCGAAGCCCGCTACACCTTCAATTACGAGGCGATGAAAGCGCTCAATGACGAGCTGCAGATGCGCAGCGACTGGCTCATCCCGCTCTGCTCGGGGCCGGAGCGGCTGAAGCGCGACGGCAAGAAAGCGCATCCGACGCAAAAGCCCGAGGCGCTGCTGCACCGTATCCTGCTCGCCTCGACCAAGCCGGGCGATCTCGTGCTCGACCCCTTCTTCGGCACCGGTACTACCGGCGCCGTGGCGAAGCGGCTCAACCGGCGCTTCATCGGCATCGAGCGTGATGCCGACTATGCCGGCCTCGCGCGAAAGCGCATCGCCGCGGTCGAGCCGGTGCCGGCCGAGAGCACCCTTCTCCCGGCAAAGCGGGAGGAGCCGCGCATTCCCTTCGGGACGCTGGTCGAGCGCGGCCTGCTCAAGCCCGGCACCGTCCTCTTCGACGCCTCGCGCCGCTTCACCGCCAAAGTGCGCGCCGACGGCACGCTGATCTCGGCCGAGACGCGCGGCTCGATCCATCGCGTCGGCGCCGAGGTTCAGGGCGCACCCGCCTGCAATGGCTGGGTCTTCTGGCATTTCCTCGATCGCGGCCGGCCGGTCGCCATCGACGTGCTGCGGCAGAAGGTCAGGGCAGAGATGGGGACCGCCCACTGAGCCGCCGGTCCGGGGTGCCCCTGCGGCCGGTTGACGCGGCGCTCGGACCTATCTAGTCTTAGAAACGATGCAGACCACGGGGTTCAACGGCCTTCGACTTATCGCCCCGACGCTCTGAGGAGTGTCGGGCTTTCGCCGTTGTCT
>JASHUO010000709.1 GCA_030039975.1 Alphaproteobacteria bacterium | reverse complement strand
CAAACCTGCATGGTTTCGTGCCTGCCGGCAAGACGTGGTGCGCAATTCAAGTTTGCTTAGAACAGATTCCGATCAGGTCAAATCTACAGATTTTTCGTCGTCCCCGCGAAAGCCAGAGCTATCGCATATAGATTCACCCCGGAGGCACGGAGGACACGGGGAATAAGTATTTGGCGCGCGAAGCGCGCCACTCCTCCCTTCTCTGTGACCTCCGTGCCTCCGTGGTGAGTCTTTCTCTGCCGCAGGCGCGACGACAAATGCGATTGCCGTACCGCGAAAGACGGGTGTCTCAAAACACGGAGCCGCGGTCACTTGTCGAGCCACACCTCGGTGAGGTCTTGCTGGATGTAGTGGCTCGGCGTCAGGTGCCAGCCCTTCATCGCCGTCGAGGCCGCGACGATGCGGTTGTACCACAGGAAGGGGACGGCATAGGCCTCGGTCAAGGCGCGCTGCTCGAATTCGCGGACGATGCGGGCGCGCTCGCGCGGATCGGTGGTCACGGCCTGGCCGACATAGAGGCTGTCGAGAAAGCGGTCGGTGGAATCGGCATAATTGCTCGGCGACAGATCGCTCGAGACGTATTTTGCGAGCTGCAGCGTCGGATCGTCGAAATAGTCGCCGCCGAAATCGATCGCGGCCTGGAAATTGTGCTTCTCGAGCGCGCCTTCCCAGTCCTTGGTGTTGAGCTGCTTCTGGCTGACGGTGACGCCGATCTCCTTCCAGGCGACAATGAGATAGTCGGCCGCGGGCTTGTAGGGGACGGGCACGTCGCGGTTGGTAAGGGTGAAGGCGAGGTGGCTCTGTCCGGCCGCGGCGAGCAGCCGCTTCGCCTCGGCGCGGGAGGCGGCGGCATCATGCCAGAAGCCGGGAATGGTGGTGAGCTCGGCCTCGGGTGTCGCCATGGCGAAGCCCGGCCGCATGACGCCGCCGACGAATTTGAGGAAGGTGGTGCTCTGCAGGCTTTCCGCCGCATGCCAGCGATCGATCGCCAGCGACAGGGCGCGCCGCACTCGGGGATCGTCGAAGGGCGGCTGTTTGGCGTTGAACACGACCATGAGATTGACGAGCCAGGGCGTCTCGCCGATATAGATCTTGTCGCCCATCGCCGCGACGAGCTGGTCGCGCTCCTCCGGCGTCATGCTGCGGAATTCGGCGTCGATGGTGCCTTTCTCGAGCCCCTGCACCACTTTGGCGCCGGTCATGAAATGCGCGACATAGCCGTCGAGATAGGGCCGGCCCGGAAGGAAGTACTTGTCGAAGCGCTTGCCGGTCCAATGATCGCCCTTGACGTGCTCGACGAACGTGAAGGCGCCGGTGCCGAGGATGTGCGTGACGGGGTAGAGTGGATCCTGCTGCAGCTTCGCCGCGCTGTAGATGCAGTTCCAGGGCGAGGCGAAATTCGCCAGCATCGCCGCTTCCGGCCAGCGCAGATGGAAGACCACGGTCCGGTCATCGGGTGTGTCGATCGCATTGATCGCGGCGTAGTAGACCTGCCGCGCCGAGACGACGCCCTCCGGCGGATGGATGATGCGCTCGTAGCTCGCCTTGATATCGGCCGAGGTGAGGGGGGTGCCGTCGTGGAACAGAATATTGGGCCGCAGCTTGAAGGTATAGGTGAGCCGGTCGGCCGAGACGCTCCAGCTCTCGGCCAGATCGCCCGTTACCTGCGGATAATCCTCGCCGTCGAATTTGAGCAAGGTCGAGTAGTGCGGCGCCACCGGATGGAGGAAGGCGAAGGAGATGTTGGCGTGGCAATCGTAGTTGCTGGGCTCGGCATCGACCGCGAAATTGAGCACGCCGCCATGCTTCGGCTGCGGGTCGGCTGCGGCGGTGACGGTGAGTGCGGCGAGTGTGGCGGCGACGCCCGCGAGCTTCAGCCCCGGCCACAAGAGCTCGGCCACGCGCTTGCGGCGAAAGAGATAGCGCTTGGGCAAAGGACGCCTCCTCGAAAGTGCTGATGGTGCCGGAACGCCGCTAGCTTAGGGCGTGGGGCGAGGCTCAGTCGTGGTGATCGGTTTGCCAGCGCCGGAACTGGTCGTAGAGCTCGTCCTTCTGCTCGGCGGTGAGCGTCGTCTTGCCGCCGGCCTTGCTGCGCTCGTCGAGGAATTTGGCGAAGATCTCGCGCAACTGATCCTCGCTCATGGCGACCGGCGCCTCGCCGTTGCGCTTGATCCAGTCCTCGGCCGGGCCGAAGCGGTGCCAATGCGGCAGCTCGGCGGAGAGGTTCACCTCCTGCCATTTCGGCTGGTGCGGCGCCTCGAGCAGCTTGGGAAACTGGGTGAAGAAAGCGTCGACGAAATTCGCCACATTGCGATAGCGCTCGGAGTCCGGCGGCAGCCCGGCGACGATCAGCGCCGTGCCGACCGCCACCGTGTCGACCGTCTCTCCGGCGGGCACGAGATCGGGATAATCCTCATGCGAGAGGCGCGCCGGGATGTAGCTGGCGGCGATCTCGCCTTTGAGCGGGATCGGCAGGAAATGCAGATCGTCCCCTGACCGGACCGCGTCGAAGAGCGGCGCCGGCTTGCCGACGACGACCGCCATGGCGGCGATCTCGCCTTGCTTCAGCTTCTGCAGCGCCAGCGCCTGGCTATAGGTCGTCGGCTCGACCTTGACCTTGAGCAGATCGAACAGCCGCGGGCCGGTGAAGGCGGTACCGTCATCGGGCGTGCCGAAGTTCACTTTCTTGCCGGCCAGCTCGGCGATGCTGTGAATGTCGCGGCGCGTCAGCAGATGGAATTCGTCGTTGTTGAGCTTGGTGATGTAGCTGACGAAGCCGTCGATATTGGGATAGAGCCGCTGCGCCCGGGCATAGTCGAGCACGTCGGTCTGCACGATGGCGAGGTCGACGCCGCGCAGCACCCTGAGATCGGCGAGATTCTGGAAGGCGCCCTTGCCGATCACCGGCAGCACGCGCCGCGTCGCACCGTCATCGAGCACCTCGGCCAGATCCTCGGCCATGCGCACGGAGGTGCCGTTGACGCTGCCGGTGACGATCTCGACGAGGCCGCGATTGGCGCGCTCGACGAGCGGGTCGGCGGCATGGGCGAGGGCAGGGGCGAGGGCCAGCAGCAGCGCCGCCGCGGCGCCACCGAAGAAGGGACGGCGAAGGTGAAGGGTCATGCTGCGGGCTCCCATGCGCTCAGTGGGCGTATCTCGCCATCAAGCGCTTCATCAGCGTGTCGGCTTCGCGATCGCCCCCGTCGCTCGCCTTGCGGTACCAGCGCGCCGCCGCCACGGGATCGCCCTGCAGGCCGCGCACATGTGTCTCGGCCAGGAACAGCGGATCGTAGGTCTTGCCGGCCTGACGCTCCGCCGCCGCATTGCCGCTCTCGGCGGCGCGCTCATAGAACAGCCGCGCCGCGGCGACATCGCCGGTCGCGAGCATCTCATCGCCGCGCGTCATCAGCTCGGCGATGCCCGACGCCGCTTCCTCGACGGGATGCCGGCTCTCGACCAGCGCCGCCGCCAGCTTGGGCAGCGGCGCGACCCGCGTTGCGCGCGGCGGCGGCGGCACCGGCGCCGCCAACGGCAAGGCGCGCGCGATGATTGCCATGGGCGCCGCACCCGGCTCCGGCGTTTGGCTGCGCGACAGCAGGAAGAAGGTCGCGGCGCCGGCCAGGGCCAGCGTGGTGATCCCCGCGAGAAGACCGAGCCCAAGCTTGGCCGCACGACGCTGCGTTGGGGGAGGCGCCGTCGTGGGCGGCGGCGCCGTGCGACGCAGCCGGGCGCTGCGCCTCGCCGGCGCGCTGACGGGGTCAGGGTCGACGGGGTCGGGGCTGATGGGGGCAGGGCTGACGGGGTCAGGAAGACTGACCGGCGCGGGCGCGCTGGCAGGGAATTGCGCCACTGAGCCCGCGCCGTCGCTCGATGCCGGGGCCACGCTATCGCTCGATACCGGGCCCGCACCGTCGCTCGATGCCGGGTCCGCGCCGTCGCTCGATGCCGTGCCGCCGTCGCGCTCGTAAGACCAATACCACGGGCGGAAGCCCGAGGCGGAGGCATCGCCCTTGCTATAGAGAACCGAATTTGGCGGCTGCGCCGGCGCGGGGGCAGGTACAGGTAAAGGTAAAGGCGCAGGCGCCTCCGCCGGGGCAGCCGCGTTCGCCGCGTCGTCTGCGGCCGGGGCCGCATCCTCCGCGCTGGCCGCTTCCTCCTTGCGCCGTACGGCCGAGATGAGGCGCTGTCGCGCGCCGCCGCGCGGCAGCGTAACGAGAGATGCCGCTGGCGGCACGTCCGACGCGCCGTCTTCGCCCGACAGCGCCTGCTCCTTTGCCGCGAGCAGGCCGGAGGTGAGGCTCGCCCGCTTGTCGCTGCTGAACATCGCTGCTCTCTGTCAAGTCACGCGAGCGCATAGCGCGCTCCGACGGCGACATTGCCCGTCGTCCAATGCTTGGGATTATCTCCGCAGCGAGCGGGCTAAGACAGCAGTTTCACGTTGGATTTTAGGCGAGTATGGCGAAGACTAAACGCATTATTTACCTTGTTCCGCTTCTTCCGCCTTCGCCTTCTGCCATTGCGCTTCCATCTCTTCGAGGCTGGCCCCTTCGACGGAGCGGCCGGCTGCGGCGAGCAGCGTCTCGACGCGACGGAAGCGGCGCTCGAATTTGCGGCAGGCGGCGCGCAAGGCCTGCTCGGGATCGGCCGCCACATGGCGGGCGAGATTGACGACGGCGAAGAGCAGATCGCCGATCTCGTCTGCGATGCGCAGGGGCTCGCCCTCGGCGGTTGCTTCCCGCAGCTCCGCGATCTCCTCCTCGATCTTGTTGAAAACCGGGGCGGCCTCCGGCCAATCGAAGCCGACTCGCGCGGCGCGGCGCTGCAGCTTCTCGGCGCGGGTCAGCGCGGGAAAGGCGGTGCCGACGCCGTCGAGCGCGCTGACGCTCGCCCCCCCTGCCGCCGCTTTGGCGCGCCGCTCCGCAGCCTTGTGCTCTTCCCAGGCCGTGGTCTGCGCCGCGGCATCGGCGATCGCGGCGTCGCCGAAGACATGCGGATGGCGCCGCAACATCTTCTCGGCGATCGCCGCAGCCACGTCGTTGAAGGCGAAGAGGCCGGCCTCTTCCGCCATGCGCGCATGAAATACCACCTGGAAGAGGAGATCGCCGAGCTCGTCCTTGAGCGCGGCCGGATCGCCGCGCTCGCAGGCTTCCGCCACCTCATAGGCTTCTTCGATCGTATAAGGGGCGATCGTGGCAAAGGTCTGGGCGCGGTCCCAGGGGCAACCCTGAGCGGGATCGCGCAGCCGCGCCATGATGTCGAGAAGGCGCAACAGGTCGGGTGCGCCGCTCACTTTGCTTCTCTTGCCGCTATCCATGGGATTACGCGCTCGGCTTGTCCTCGCCGTATTGCAACACCTTGACCTTCTCGAGGGTGACGAGGCCGCTCCCCATCATGCCGTCGAGCAGCGTCAGGAAGGCGTTGATCTTGTCCTCGCTGTCGACGATCTCGACCACCATCGGCAAATCCTCGCTGAGCCGCAAGACCTTTGCCGTGTGCAGCCGGCTCGAATGGCCGAAGCCCATCGGTCCGCGCAGCACGGTGGCGCCCGCCAGATGATGCTCGCGCGCCTTGAGAACGATCGCCTCGTACAGCGGCAGATGCTGGTGCCGGTCGTCTTCGCCGATAAAGATGCGGAGCAACACGGCGTCGCGAGGAACTTGCATCGGATCATCCTCCGAAGATGAGTGCGCCGAGGGCGATGCCCGCCCAGACAGCGCAGATACAGCAGGCCACCGAGGCGGCGATGTTGCCGAAGACGCGTCCCCATTCGCCGTCGCGCGCCAGGTTCAGCGTCTGCAGGCTGAAGGACGAGAACGTGGTATAGCCGCCGCACAATCCGATCATGGCGAATTGCCGCACGGTCGGATCGCCGGGGAGCACGCCGCCCGGTGCGACGAGCGCAGCGAAAAAGCCGATGACGAAGGCCCCGCTGACATTGACGATGAGGGTGCCCCAGGGAAAGGTCTCGCCGATGCGGTTGGCGACAAAGCCCGAC
>JASHUO010000708.1 GCA_030039975.1 Alphaproteobacteria bacterium | reverse complement strand
AGCGAGCATCACGCGTAGTCCTTGCCGCATTTTGTTGTCGTTCCCAATTGCGCTCATAGTTGCTGCCCTTCCCAAGGGGAACGGCGGCTGACCCAGCGCTGCACCGGCCTGTAACTGGCTTGCGGTGATGATGGCCGGATGCTTCGGTATCGTCCGCCGAGATCATGCTCAATGAGACTTTGTTGCAGTGCCATTTTGAGACTCGAGGAGCCCGGAGCCGCATTTATGCCCAGACTCTACTTGAACGGCCCGCCGCCGATCCGGCATGAGCGCGGACCGCAACCGCTGCGCCCCTTTGTGGCGCTGACAGCGATCACAGAATGCGATGCACGATGAGTGAATCTAGTGTTTTGCGGAAAAGCCGCTTTCTCGATGTAGGTCAGGTCGGGAACGTCATCGTCTTTTCGTTCCGGCGATGCTTTGAAGAGCAACTTGGCTTGCGCCTGCGTCAGCGTGAATCGTTGCGGAGAGCGAGGTCGCGCTTGAAGCATATCGGTGTCGTGCAGCGACTGAGCCCCGACGGCGATTTGGCTTTGCCGCAAAATGCAATCTCGACTGCAGATCTCGAGGGAACTCTCGATGATCTAGACGACCTGCTCGCAGGCATCGCGGAGCGTCCGTTGACGGCACATCAGGTAGAGCAGGCTCTGGCAATTACCGCCCAAGAACGATCGCGGTGGACCAAGGACAAACGCCTGCCAAGCGCCGGAACCGACCTCATTCGGCGCGGCCAAGTCATAGGTTTGAGCACCTATCCGGTGGATGCAATTGCGCAGCTGATTGGCCGGCCGCAGACGATTCAGATTTGGCGGGAGGCCGACAAACCGAAAGGCGGTCCTCATGCGGAAAAGGGCCGGTGACGCTTTCGCGCAGATACCGGGGTCGACCGGTAATTCGAGTGCATCTTTTGCGCCCTGCCCCGGCTCGGACGGAGAGACGCAGTGGCCAGAGTGCCTCCTGCCAGAATGGCGGGCAGCCCCAGCGAATTCTCTCTTCGTCCCGGAAGGGAACCATCTCGCCGACGAAGCGGGTGGTTGCGCGCTAGATCGTGCTTGACTCCGCAGGCGATCTTATAACAAGATGTGGTGTTCACGGTTCTTTAGATGAGCTATATCTAGGGCTAAGAGGGAACCCGGTGCGCCGCATCCCGCGGTTATGCCGGGGCTGCCCCCGCAACTGTAAGCGGCGAGCTTCCGTCATCCAGCGTCACTGATGCGTTCCGCATCGGGAAGGCCAGACGGAAGCAGCGACCCGCGAGCCAGGAGACCTGCCGTGATCGTTGAAACGTCCTCGGGCGGGGTGCCCCGGTGGTCGCTTGCGGTCGACGGCGCGATCTACGCTCCA
Source organism: Alphaproteobacteria bacterium (assembly GCA_030039975.1). Lineage (GTDB taxonomy): Bacteria > Pseudomonadota > Alphaproteobacteria > ATCC43930 > CGMCC-115725 > DAHUYF01. Next base: position 1,712 of record JASHUO010000708.1, on the reverse strand, counting down.
TCCGGCAAGTCGCCCTTCCGGTCCCCGTGCGAAGCAGAACATGGGGTTGCCGATGTCCGCACTGGCCTATGATCTCGATCGTCACGGTCATCTCGTCGCACTGTCGCCAAGTACGATCTTTCGCGGCGACCCGCCTGCCGCTCCGGAGCGGCATGCCCCATTGCCGGCGCCGCTGGCGCGGCCGCCGGGCCGCGACGATCTTAGCCTCGACCGAGCCCGCGACGCGCTGCTGACGCCGTTCGGCAAAGCGACGCTTATGGACCGATATCTCCTGCCCGGCGAGAACTTCCAGGATCTGTTCGCGCGCGTCGCCTGTGCCTATGCCGACGACCTTGCGCATGCGCAGCGGCTCTACGATGCGATGTCGCGGCTCTGGTTCATGCCGGCGACACCCGTGCTGTCGAATGGCGGCACCACCCGCGGCCTGCCGATCTCCTGCTTCCTCAACGCGGTGCCGGATTCGCTGGAAGGCATCGTCGCAACTTGGAACGAGAACGTATGGCTCGCCTCCAACGGCGGCGGCATCGGCACCTATTGGGGACGCGTGCGCTCGATCGGCGAGCCGGTGAAGGGCTGCGGCGAGACCTCGGGCATCATTCCCTTCATCCACGTCATGGACGGGCTGACGCTCGCGATCAGCCAGGGCTCCCTGCGCCGTGGCTCGGCCGCCTGCTACCTCGACATCCATCACCCCGAGATCGAGGAGTTCCTTGAAATCCGCAAGGCGTCGGGCGACTTCAATCGCAAGGGCCTCAATCTTCACCACGGTATCAATATCACTGACGCGTTCATGGAAGCCGTGCGCAGCGGCGCCATGTTCCCGCTCAAGAGCCCCAAGTCCGGCGAGGTCGTCCGCGAAGTCAACGCGCGCCAGCTCTGGCAGCGCATATTGGAGACGCGTCTTCATACCGGCGAGCCGTATCTACTCTTCATCGACACCGTCAATCGTGCGCTGCCCAAGCACGCCCGCGATCTCGGCCTCAAGGTATCGAGCTCCAATCTCTGCAGCGAGATCGTGCTGCCGACCGGCCGCGATCATCGTGATGAAGAACGTACAGCCGTGTGCTGTCTCGCCTCGCTCAACCTCGAGACCTGGGATCAATGGAACGGCGAGCCCGGCTTCATCGACGACGTGTTGCGCATGCTCGACAACGTGCTGACGCGGTTCATCGAGACCGCGCCAGACAGCATGGCCCGCGCAAAATACTCGGCGCTGCGCGAGCGTTCGGTCGGCCTCGGCGTGATGGGCTTCCACTCTTTCCTGCAAGCCCAGGGCATTCCCTTCGAGAGCGCGCTGGCGAAATCCTGGAACCTGCGCATCTTCCGCAAGATTCGACGCGATGCCGATGCCGCCTCCGTCGCCCTCGGGCTCGAACGCGGCCCCTGTCCGGACGCTGCCGAGCGCGGCATGACGGCGCGCTTCAGCCACAAGATCGCCATCGCACCGACTGCTTCGATCAGCATCATCTGCGGCGGTGCCAGCGCCCGCATCGAGCCGATACCGGCCAATGTCTATAACCACAAGACGCTGTCCGGCGCCTATGTCGTCCGCAATCCGTATCTCGCCCGACTGCTTGGAGCCAAGAACGCCGATACGCCGGAGACCTGGCAATCGATCGTCGAGCACGAAGGCTCGGTGCAGCATCTCGATTGCCTGAGCGCCGACGAGAAGGCGATCTTCCGCACCGCCTTCGAGATCGATCAGCGTTGGA
>JASHUO010000707.1 GCA_030039975.1 Alphaproteobacteria bacterium | reverse complement strand
AACCGGCGCGATATCGTGACGCCCGAAGGTGTGCCGCTGCCGGTCGAGATCGCGAGCTTCGGCGAGCGCGTCTGCGCCTTTGCGCTCGATCTCCTCATCTGTTTCGGCGCGATCATCACCGTGCTGCTGCTGGCGGTGCTGTTGCTCGGTCCGCTGGCCTCCCTGCATGGCGTCCTCTTTGGTGCCATCGGTGTGTTGCTGCTCGTCGCCTTTATCTTCCGCAATTTCTATTTCATGCATTTCGAGTTGGCCTGGCGCGGCGCCACGCCGGGCAAGCGTCTGCTCGGCTTGCGCGTCATCGATCGCGGCGGCGGCGCCTTGCGTCCCGCTGCCGTCGTCGCGCGCAACCTCACCCGCGAGATCGAGGCCTTCCTGCCGCTGAGCCTGCTGCTGTCGGTCGGCGGCCTAGGTCCGACGCCGTGGATGCGTCTCGCCTTGGGTGTGTGGCTGCTACTCTTCGGAATGCTGCCGCTGTTCAATCGCGATCGCCTGCGGGCCGGCGATCTCATCGGCGGTACCGTCGTCGTCGCGGTGCCCCGCCGCGTGCTGCTCGGCGATCTCGTCGACGCGGCGGCAGGCTATCGCTTCACCGACCGGCAGCTGCACGCTTACGGCGCTTTCGAGTTGCAGATCCTCGAAGAGCTGCTGCGTCGCCCGGACAGCATCGATACCAGGCGCCTCAAGCGCGAGGTGTGCGACAAGGTCTGCCGACGCATCGCTTGGCCCGCCGCGATAAGCGATGCGGCGGTGGAGGCTTTTCTGCGCGATTTCTACACCGCGGAGCGCGCCTGGCTCGAGCGCGAACAGCTGCTCGGCAAGATTCACGCCGACAAGACCGAGGTGGGCAGTTGACGCCCGTTCAGTCGAAGACGGCGGCGATGCGGTCGACATCGACGCCTTCGCGGGCGACGCGGAGGTCGCGGTACACGACGGCGATGAGGATCGAGCGATAGGCCGCGATCAGCGCGGAACAGAGGAAGGTGGCGAGGGCTGCGATCAGCTTACCGGCGGCCGCCAGGACGATGAACTGGACGATCAGCTCTACCAGAATACTGGCGACCCCGAGGACGATGACGATGCCGAAGAGCTTCCAGCGGCTGCCCTTGGTAAGTTCCCGGCTTCGGCCGAGGCTGGCGATGGGACCGCGCCCTTCGACGACGCAGACCGGTACGGCGACATACCACATGAGGAAGACGATGACGCCGGGGATGAGGAACAAGAAAGAAGCGAGCCAGCCGCCCAAGGCGGTGCAGAGGAGAACGCCGAGAATCGGGAAGAAACGCGCCAATCCGCGCTTCACCGATTCGCCCACGGCGAAGCTCTTGCCGCGCATCTGCTCGAAGGCGCCATAAAGAATGATCGCCTGGCAGAGCACCGACAGGAGCATCCAAAGGAGCGCGACGCCGAAGACAGATAGAACAAATTGCGCGATGACGCCGCTGCTCGGCGGCACCCCTGCGGCAAGACCCGGCTGGGCGCCGCCGACGAGGGTGAGCAGCAGAAAGGGTGCCCAGGCAAGCAGGGAAAGGCCGAAGAACTTGCCGAAATCGCGAAACAACAGCTCGAAGGCGTGGCCGAAGACGGCGCCCACGCGAAAGCTCGGCGGCGCCGCCGTCATCGTCGTGTCGGGCATGGCAGGACCCCCTTGGTCCGCTGGCGATTTGCCAGCGAGCGGGATCGTACCTATGCAACCTAAGGTTGGCAAGTCGGATCGCCAAAAATGCGCGGCTTTTGCCTACGGCCGGCCGAAGAGGTGCCGCAACTCGTCCTTGGCGCGTTCGAGCACACGCTTGCGTTCGGCCGGGAGGTGGCGGCCGGCTCGGTTGATGTAGAAGTTCAGCATCGACATTGCCGACTGGTAGGGGCCGGCCTTGCGCCGGCGGCTGCGCTCGGCGGAACGCTTCAGCGAGTGCGCGATGCGCTTGGGATCGCGCCAGGTGAAGACGGTGCGCTCGAGGTCGAGCGCATCGCTCTTGCGCGTCACGTCGCCGGACCAGTATTTGCGCTGCCGCTGCGCCGGCGCACGTTTTGCTGCTGCCGCCATGTCCGCCTCAACGCCCGCGGCCGGCGCCGCGTTCCCCTACTGCCAATAGACCGCTGACAGGTCGTTGGCAAAGATCGGCGAGTTGTGCCAGAGGCCGTGCAGCCCGGCCTTCGCCACCGAGACTTGCGGCAGCACATAAAGGAAGACGTTGACCGCATCTTCGGCGAGCTGGCGCTGCGCCGCCGCCAGCGCCTTGAGCCGCGCAGCCTCGTCCGGCGCGGTGTTCACCTCATCCATGAGCGCGCGGAACTTCGGCGAATCGTATTGGTAGTAGAAATCGGGATCGGCATAGATGGCGAGGTCGCGCGGCTCGACATGACTGACGATGGTGAGATCGTAGTTCTTGTGCTTGTAGACGCCGTCGAGCCATTGCGCCCATTCGATATTCTCGATCTTGGCGTTGATGCCGACCTGCGCCAGCTCGGCGGCGACGATCTGGCCGCCCTGGCGGGCATAGGGCGGCGGCGGCAGCTTCAAGGTGACGTCGAGCGGCGTTTTGACCCCGGCCTCACTGAGGAGCGCCTTCGCCTTGGCCGGGTCATAGGGATAAAGGCCGGTGAGATCGACATAACCGGGGTCGTTCGGCGTGTAATGGCTGCCGATCGGCACGCCGAGGCCGTTCGAGGCGCCGGCGATCACCGCCTTGCGGTCGATGGCATAAGCCAGCGCGCGGCGCACGCGGACATCGTCGAAGGGCTTGCGCTTGTTGTTGATGGCGACGATGGTCTTGCCTTCGGTCGAACCGATAGCGACGGTAAAGCGCGGATCGCTCTGCAGCTGCTTCAGGCTGTCGAGCGCGCCGAAGCGCGGAAAGCCGTCGACATCGCCCGCGAGCACCGCCGCCACCTGCGCCGCCGGATCGTTGATGAAGCGGAAGGTGACCTTATTGAGCCTGATCTTGTCGGCCGCGCGATAGCCCGGCCATTTCGTCAAGGTGATCGACGAGCCCTTGACCCAATCGGCAAAGGCGAAGGGACCGGTGCCGACGGGATGGGTCGCGTCGGTCGCCGCGCTCTTCGGCTCCAGGAT
>JASHUO010000706.1 GCA_030039975.1 Alphaproteobacteria bacterium | reverse complement strand
GCTGATCGGCGCGCTCTTCGCCTGGGCGGCCCACTCGAGCGTCGCCGCCGTGATCCTGGCGATGTCGCTGGAGCTACTCCAACTTCATCACGCCGGCCGGCACCTTGGCGCTGGTCCTCGGTGCGAACCTTGGCAGCGCCATCAATCCTGTCGTCGAAGGCACCAGCGACGACCCGGCGTCGCAGCGGCTGCCGGTGGGCAATCTCATCAACCGCGTGGTGGGAGTTGCCGTTGCGTTACCTTTCCTGCAGCCCATCGCCCATCTGCTCGCCCAGATCGATCCCAATCCGGTGCGGGAGGCCGCCAACTTTCATACTGGCTTCAATCTGGTGATGGCGGCCCTCTTCATCGGGCCGCTCGATCTCTATGCCCGGCTGCTCACACGCTTTTTCCCCGAGCGCAAGAAAGTGGCCGACCCGGCGGCGCCACTTTATCTCGATCCTGCTCTTCTCTCGACGTCGACATTGGCATTGACGTCAGCTTCGCGCGAAGTCTTGCACATGGGCGACATCGTCGAGAGCATGCTGCGGCAGACGATCACCGCGCTGCTCTCCGATGATCGCAGACTCGTGAGTGACATCGAGCGCATGGACAACGCGGTCGACAGGCTGTACGACGCGGTGAAGCGCTACGTCACCGAGATCACGCGCGAGAGCCTTGACGAGCAGAGCGGCCGGCGCGCGATGGAGATCATCTCATTCGCCATCAACCTCGAGCACATCGGCGACATCATCGACAAGAACCTGATGGAGCTCGCCGCCAAGAAGATCAAGCACCGCTACAAATTCTCCAACGAGGGCGCCGCGGAGCTGCAGGCGCTGCATCGATGCGTTCTCGACAACCTGAAGCTCGCGCTCGGCATCTTCATGTCGGGTGACGTGGCGATCGCCCGCCGACTCTTGAGCGAGAAGGTGCATATCCGAGAAGTCGAGCGTACGGCCGCCGAGAACCATTTAGCTCGCTTGCGCGAAGGTCGGCCGGAGAGCGTGGAAACCAGCTCGCTGCATCTCGATGTGCTGCGTGACCTGAAGCGCATTCATTCGCATATCTGCTCTGTCGCTTATCCCGTCCTCGAAGCGACCGGCGATCTGGAGCCGAGCTGGCTCAGGGGATGGGACGCGCAGGTCGATGCAGCTGAGGCTGTCCGCTCGGGATACGCGAGACGGGAGGGTGGAGCTGACCCACGCTGAGCGGGCCATCGACTCCGGACAAGGATGCCGGGAGCGTAGAGTGTCGGACTAAGTCCTTGGAAAGGCGGCGCGTCACGACAGCAGAGTGGGACATCGAGTTTCGAGCGAGCACAAAAGCTGCCGGCCATTCGGGCTCTGCTGTATCATGTCGCGATGGCGGGGCGTGGGACGGAGAGGAGCATGCTGATCTTCCGGCAACTCGTTGACCCCCAGAGCTCGACCTACACCTATCTGCTGGCGGATTCCGACAGCCGCGAGGCGGTGCTGATCGATCCCGTCTTCGAGCAGATGCGCCGGGATGCGGCGTTGATCGGCGAGCTTGGTCTCGCGCTGCGCGTGACGCTCGACACGCACGTCCATGCCGATCACGTGACCGCGGCGTGGATGCTGAAGCGCCATCTCGGCAGCGAGATTGCCGTCGCCGCGGCGAGCGGCGCCAGCGGCGCCGACCGCTATCTCCGACAGGGCGACAAGCTGCGCTTTGGCAAGCGCTATCTCACCGTACGCGAGACGCCGGGCCACACCGCCGGTTGCCTCACCTATGTGCTCGACGACGAGCGCATGGCGTTTACCGGCGATTGCCTCCTGGTGCGCGGTTGCGGCCGCACCGATTTCCAGGGCGGCGATGCGCGTCTCCTCTACCGCGCCGTCCATCAGCAGATCTTCACGCTGCCCGAGGATTGCCTCCTCTATCCCGCGCATGACTATCGCGGCATCACCGCGACCTCCGTCGGCGAGGAGCGGCGGCTCAATCCGCGCCTCGGCGGCGATCTCAGCGAGGATGATTTCGCCGGCTATATGAGCAATCTCGGCCTACCGCATCCGAAGCAGATGGCGGTCGCGGTCCCCGCCAATCTGCGCTGCGGCCAACCGGAGTCGAGCGAGGCGGCGGCGCAAGCGCCGGATTGGGGCCCGCTTGCCTTCACCTTCGCGGGGTTCTGGGAAATCCAGCCGCAATGGGTCGAGGAGCATCTGAAGGAGCTGCAACTCGTCGATGTGCGCGAGCCCGACGAATTTGCCGGGCCGCTGGGTCATATTCCGGGCGCGCTGCTGCTGCCGCTCGGCCGGCTCGCCGAAGAGGCGCATCAGCTCGACCGCGGGCAGCCCATCGTCACGGTATGCCGCGCCGGCGGCCGCTCGGCGCAGGCGACGGTGCTGCTGCATCGCGCCGGCTTTACCAAGGTGGCGAATCTCGGCGGCGGCATGCTGCGCTGGCGCGCCCAAGGCCTGGTCGTGACCGGCGCCGGCGAATAATCCGCAGCGGCGGCGGCCGCAGAGGCGGCGCTTCTACTGTGGCCATCCCGGCCCCGGGTTGCTTCGGCCCGGCTCTTCTGGCATGTTCCGCGCGCTTTTTCGTCGGGGGACGAGCTGAATAACCAACAAAGGACTTGAACGATGAATGCCTACTTGGTCGTCGTCGCCGGAGGCGTGCTGGCGCTGCTTTACGGCTGGTGGACCAGCCGCCAAGTGCTCGCCGCCGATGCCGGCACGGCGCGGATGCAGGAGATCTCGGCGGCGGTGCAGGAAGGCGCCAAGGCCTATCTCAACCGCCAGTATCGTACCATCGCCATTGTCGGGATCATCATCTTCCTGATCTTGCTGGCCACCTTGGGCTGGCACAGCGCGGTAGGCTTCCTCGTCGGCTCGGTGCTCTCCGGCTCTGCCGGCTATATCGGCATGAATGTCTCGGTGCGCGCCAATGTGCGCACGGCGCAGGCCGCGCGCCAAGGCCTTGCCAGGGGTCTCGATGTCGCCTTCAAGGCGGGCGCGGTCACCGGCCTGCTGGTGGTGGGGCTCGGCCTGCTCGGCGTCTCGCTCTACTACTTCTTCCTGCGCTGGTCGCTGCCGCCCGGCGATACCCGCGGCATCCTCGAATCGCTGGTGGCGCTGTCTTTCGGCGCTTCGCTGATCTCCATCTTCGCGCGGCTCGGCGGCGGCATCTTCACCAAGGGCGCCGATGTCGGCGCCGACCTCGTCGGCAAGGTCGAGGCCGGAATTCCCGAGGACGATCCGCGCAACCCCGCGGTCATCGCCGACAATGTCGGCGACAATGTCGGCGACTGTGCCGGCATGGCGGCCGATCTCTTCGAGACCTATGCCGTCACCATCGTCGCCACCATGCTGCTGGCCAACATCTTCTTCGACGAGCCGCTGCGCACGACGATGATGGCGTTGCCGCTGGTCATCGGCGCGGTCTGCATCCTGGCTTCGGTGATCGGCACCTTCTTCGTCCGGCTGGGCGCTGGCCAGGGCATCATGGCCGCGCTCTATAAAGGGCTCATCGCGTCGGGCGTGATCTCGGCGGCGCTCATCGCCGTGATCTTCTATCACCTGGTCGGCTTCGACACCGTCGTGACGATGAAGGGCGATGCCGGCAGCACGACGGGGACGGGCCTCTACATCTGCTCCATCGTCGGGCTCGTCGTCACCGGGCTCATCGTCTGGATCACCGAATACTACACCTCGACCGAGTATCGCCCGGTGCGCAGCGTGGCGCAGGCGTCGATCACCGGTCACGGCACGAATGTCATCCAAGGCCTCGCCGTGTCGATGGAATCGACGGCGATGCCGGTCGTGGTGATCTGCGCCGGCATCATCGTGACCTACCTCATCGCCGGCCTCTTCGGCATCGCCGTGGCGGCGACCACCATGCTGGCGCTGGCCGGCATGATCGTCGCCCTCGACGCTTACGGCCCCGTCACCGACAATGCCGGCGGCATCGCCGAGATGGCGGATCTGCCGAAGGATGTGCGCAAGACGACCGATGCGCTCGACGCCGTCGGCAACACGACGAAAGCGGTGACCAAGGGTTACGCCATCGGCTCCGCCGGTCTCGCCTCGCTCGTGCTCTTCGCCGCCTATACCAACGATCTCAACTACTACTTCCCCAACGTGCATGTCAGCTTCGTGCTGCAAAGCCCCTATGTCGTGGTCGGGCTGCTCATCGGCGGCATGCTCCCCTATCTCTTCGGCGCGATGGGCATGACGGCGGTCGGCCGCGCGGCCGGCGCGGTGGTGATCGAGGTGCGCCGGCAGTTCAAAGAGATCCGCGGCATCATGGAGGGTGCGGCGAAGCCCGATTACAGCCGCGCCGTCGACATGCTGACGAAAGCGGCGATCAAGGAGATGATCGTGCCCTCGCTGCTGCCGGTGCTGGCGCCGGTGGTGCTCTATTTCGTCATCCGCGCCATCGGCGGCCCGGCGGCGGGATTCAGCGCGGTCGGCGCCATGCTGCTCGGCACCATCGTCACCGGGCTCTTCGTCGCGATCTCGATGACCTCGGGCGGCGGCGCGTGGGACAATGCCAAGAAGTACATCGAGGAAGGCCATCACGGCGGCAAGGGCTCGGACGCTCACAAGGCCGCGGTGACCGGCGATACGGTCGGCGATCCCTACAAGGACACGGCCGGCCCGGCGGTCAACCCGATGATCAAGATCACCAACATCGTGGCAATCCTGCTGCTGGCGATCCTCGCCGCGTTGCAGTAAGCGACGTTGCACGACAAAAGACCCCGGAAGCGCCGCTTCCGGGGTCTTTTTCATGTCCCGTCAGGCTTTACCCTAATGACCGGGGCCGCCGGGGCCGCCGCCGGGCTGGCTCTGGCCGCCGACCTCACCGCCGCTGAACCGGCCGAAATTGCCGATGAGCTGCTGGAGGAAGGTGAATTCGCGGCCTGGCGCGGGCGTCGCATTGGGGTTGGGCACGACGGCGACGCGATCGCCCATGGTGCGGCGCTTGATATCGCTGACCACGCCATTCTTGTCGAAATCGATGACGACGACTTCCTGGTCGAGAAGCTCGGGCTTGAAGAAGGCGACCTCTTTCGTCTTCTGGCTGATGTAATACCAGGTGGAGGTGTCGAAGGTCGCGACGCTCGAGGGCGAGCCGAGGATGCGCGTCACGGTCGCCTTGTCGGTGGTGCCGGGCTTGATCTGGTTGAGCTGCTCCGGCGTCGGCAGGTTGCCGCGGGGATCGACCGGCACGCTGCAACCGGCAAGCGAGAGGCTCAGAAGAGCGGCGGCGAGGAAGGGGCGTCGATGCGACATGGCGGAGGAGCTTCGGCCGATTGACAAGGCGAGGTGAGGCGCCTATCTGCGCGCCAAACTGCACCGTCCGGCGACCCGCTGTCAATCGCGGGGATGCCGGCGCGCAGGGTAGGAGCGGATGGGCGTATTGGCCTCGTTGTTTCGGCACAATCCGCGGCGTGTCGCGGTCAACGCCGTCTATCGGCGGATCGTCGAGCGTGCGCGCGAGCCGGTTTTTTATACCGAATGGGGCGTTCCGGATACGCTCGACGGACGGTTCGAGCTGTTGGCGCTGCACGCCTTTCTCGTGCTGCGTCGGCTGAAGCGCGATCATGGCGCGACCGAGGCCTTCGCGCAGGAGCTCTTCGATACCATGTTCGCCGATCTCGACCGCGCCTTGCGCGAGATGGGCGTGGGCGATCTCGGCGTCGGCCGCCGTGTCAAGGAGATGGCGGCGGGCTTCTATGGCCGCATCGTCGCCTACGACAAGGGGCTCGCCGACGGGGCGGCCCTCGACGCGGCACTCCGCCGCAACCTCTACGGCACGGCGGCGCCGAGCGAGGCGCAGCGCGCCGAGGCGGCGACCTATGTGCTGCGGCAGGCGGCGGCGCTCGAGGCGCAGCCGCTGGCGGCGCTGCTGGCCGGCGAGGTCGGATTTGCTCCGGTGGCGGCATGAGCGAGTTCTCGCGTCCCGTCGACATCGCCAAGCTGCCGCCGGGCGAGGCGATCCACGAGATCGCCGCCACGGCGGCGGAGCGCGCGGGTTTGGCGCGACGCTTCTTGCTGCTCGCGCTCGACCGGCTCGAGGCGCGGGTCGGGCTGCAGCGACTCGCCGGCGGGCTCATCCGGCTCGATGCGAAGCTTTCCGCCGATGTCGTGCAGGAATGCGTGGTCACGCTCGAGCCGGTGCCAAGCCGGATCGAGGACAGCTTCACCTTGCTCTACGGCGCTGCTGCGGACGAAGCGTGCGAGATCACGCTGAGCGGCGAGGCGGAGCTGGTCGAGCCGCTAGCCGGCAATACCGTCGATATCGGCGAGGCCGTGGCGCAGCAGCTGTCGCTGGCGCTCGATCCCTTTCCGCGCGCGCCGGGCGTCGAGGCGCCGGCCTCGCCAGCGGCCGACAGCAAGGCAGAATCGCCCTTTGCAGCACTCGCCCAGTGGAAGCGGAAGGGTTAACAGGCATTAAACAATGGCAACGAGGTTGCCAGCCACCGCGTTTTTCGCTACTTACTCGCGGCTTCCGCCCTTCGGGGCCTTTCCGGACAAAGTCCATGGCAGTTCCTAAGAAGAAGGTATCGAAGTCGCGTCGAAACATGCGCCGGGCACATCACGCCTTGAAGGCGCCGGGCTATGTCGAGTGCTCGAATTGCGGCGAGATGAAGCGCCCGCACCATGTGTGCGGCGCGTGCGGGCACTATGACGGCCGCGAAGTGACGGCAAGCGCGGCGGAGACGGCGTAAGCCGTCGGGGCTGAGGTCGGCGCCGAATGGGCGACAGGGTCATCATCGCTCTCGATGCGATGGGCGGCGACCGTGCGCCGGACATGGTGGTGAAAGGCGCGAGTATCGCGCTCCAGCGCTTCCCGCAGGTTCAGTTCATCTTCTACGGCGCCGACAGCCGGCTGCAGCCGGTGATCGGCAAGCTGCCGCGGCTCGCCCAGCGCGCAACCATCCGCCACACCGACGACATCGTCACCGGCGATGCCAAGCCCTCGGTGGCGCTGCGTACCGGCCGGCGCTCGAGCATGCGGCTCGCCATCGACGCGGTCGCCGAGGGCGAGGCTGATTGCGTAGTCTCCGCCGGCAACACCGGCGCGCTGATGGCGATGGCGAAATTCGCGCTGAAGATGCTGCCGGGAATCGACCGGCCGGCCATGGCCTCGTTCTTTCCGACGCGGCGCGGCGAGAGCGTGATGCTCGATCTCGGCGCCAACGTCGAATGCGACGCCGACAACCTCGTCCAGTTCGCGCTGATGGGCGAGGTCTTTGCCCGCACCGTGCTGGGCCTGCTGCAGCCGACGGTGGGCATCCTCAATGTCGGGTCGGAGGAGGTCAAAGGCCATGAGGAGGTGCGGGCGGCGGCGGCGCGGCTGCGCGCGCCGGGCTGCCCGATCCGCTTCCACGGCTTCATCGAGGGCGACGACATCGCCGCCGGCACCGTCGACGTCATCGTCACCGACGGCTTCACCGGCAACATCGCCGTCAAGACGGCGGAAGGCACGGCGCGGCTTTACGCCGATTTCCTGCGCGCCGCGTTCAAGCATTCGCTCACCGCGCGCCTCGGCTACGCCTTTGCCGCGACTGCGCTCAAGAAGCTGCGCGCGCGGCTCGATCCCCGGCGCTACAACGGCGCCGTCTTTCTCGGCGTCGGCGGCATCGCGGTGAAGAGCCATGGCGGCACCGATGCGCTCGGCTTTGCCAATGCCATCGGCGTCGCCGTCGATATGAAGGTCAACGGCTTCCTCGACAAGATCAGCAGCGGCGTCGCCACGCTGGCGGCACTGCAGCCGGCCGTCGACAAACCGCAATCGGCCGCCCTTTGAGATGAGTTTCCGCTCCCGCGTCATCGGCTGCGGCGCCTATCTGCCGGAACGGATCGTCAGCAACGCCGAGCTGGCCCGCCGCCTCGACACCTCGGACGAATGGATCGTGCAGCGCACCGGCATCCGACAGCGCCATGTTGCGGCGCCGGGCGAGCTCACCTCTGACCTCGCCGTTCATGCCGCCGAGCGGGCTTTGGCGGCGGCCGGGCTCAGCGGTGCCGATCTCGATCTCATCGTGCTCGCCACCGCGACCCCCGACAACACCTTCCCGGCGACCGCCACCAAGGTGCAGTCGCGCCTCGGCATGACGGAGGGCTGTGCCTTCGACGTGCAGGCGGTGTGCTCGGGTTTCATCTATGCGCTCGCCACCGCCGACAATTTCATTCGCTGCGGCCAGGCGCGGCGGGCGCTGGTGATCGGCGCCGAGACCTTTTCGCGCATTCTTGATTGGGAAGATCGCGGCACCTGCGTTCTCTTCGGCGACGGCGCCGGCGCCATCGTGCTTGCCAGCCATCGCGACGAGGGCGGCGGCGCCCCCGAGCGGGGCGTGCTCTCGACCCATCTCCATGCCGATGGCCGGCATCACGACATCCTTTATGTCGATGGCGGCCCCTCGACGACGGGAAGCTGCGGCTTCCTGCGCATGGAGGGGAAGGAAGTGTTCCGGCACGCGGTGCATCGTCTCGCCGAAGTCGTCGATGAAGCGCTCTCGGCCAACGGCCTTGCCGCGCGCGATCTCGACTGGCTGGTGCCGCATCAGGCCAATCGCCGGATCATCGACAGCATGGGGCGCAAGCTCGACCTGCCGGCCGAGAAAGTGGTGGTGACGATCGATCGCCACGCCAATACCTCGGCGGCCTCGGTGCCGCTCGCGCTGGCGGAGGCGGTTGGCGATGGCCGCATCAAGCCGGGCCATCTCGTCCTCATGGAAGCGATGGGCGGCGGCCTCACCTGGGGCGCCGCCCTAGTCCGCTGGTAGCGCGAAGATTAACCATCGCGAATCCATCCACAAGTTAAGCTCCTTCCTGCAAGCGTCTGTAATTGACCCATTTCCCGCCCGGGTTTAACGTTCCTTGGCAGGGAGGAAGACCAATGGCGGGGCAAACGGTAACGCGCGCGCAGCTGAGCGAGGCCGTGTACCAGGAGGTCGGCTTGTCGCGCAACGAATCGGCCGAGCTGGTCGAGACGGTCTTGAACGAGATCTCGGAGGCGCTGTCGCGGGGGGAGATGGTCAAGATCTCTTCCTTTGGAAGTTTCGCTGTGCGCCGCAAAGGCCGGCGAATCGGGCGAAATCCGAAGACGGGCAAAGAGGTGCCGATCAACCCGCGCCGCGTCCTGGTGTTCCGCGCCTCGCATGTGCTCAAGGATCAGATCAACGCGGCGCTGAGCAAAGTCGTGACCACGGCCGGCACCACCACCAGCACCCGTTCGGCCTGAGCATGCCCGAGCTCTTCGATCAGCCGCCCGGGGTCGGGCCCGACCGCTCACCGCGCCGCGCCGCCAAATCCGCCGAGGCTTTCCGCACAATCAGCGAGGTAGCCCAGGAGCTTGAAGTGCCGCAGCATGTGCTGCGCTTCTGGGAGTCGCGCTTCCCGCAGGTGAAGCCGCTGAAGCGCGCCGGCGGGCGGCGCTATTACCGTCCCGACGATGTCGTGCTCCTGCGCCGCATCCGCCAATGCCTGTACGATCAGGGCTACACCATCAAAGGCGTGCAGAAGCTGCTGCGTGAGGGCGCGCTCAAAGGTGAAGGCGCCTTGCCGCGCGCCCCGGCGACGAACGCGGCGCCGGTTGCGCCGCCGCCGCTTGCGCGCCCGAAAGAGACGGCGCCGCCGCGGGCGATCCTGCTCGAGATCCGGCGCGAGCTGCAGGAGCTGCGCGATCTCCTGAAGAAGCGTGGGCGCTAGCGTCCGATAGCGTCAGGCCGACGAAATCGCCGTCGGGCGCTCGGTGTTTCTGTAGATCAGCAGCATATCGATGGTCGCGCCGTCCGAGGCCAGAGGCAGTACCAGAACTTCATGCTGCCACGCATAGCGCTCGATGAGCTCCGTGCCGGCCTCATGGAGCGGCTCTTGCCGCTGGAGCGCACGCTCGTAAAAGCGGCGCGTGTATTCGCGCATCGAGGGTTCCGGAATCTGCTCGACGTATTTTCCGGTCATCTCGTAGCCGAGGTGTTGGGTCAACAAGGTCCCGACGAGCCGATAGCGAAATCTCAACGGATTGCGCTGCACTTCGACCAGTGAGACGCGCCCCAGAGCATAAGGGAAGTCCACCGGGTCGATGTTGGCGCGCGGCGGAAACCGCAGCTCGCCGCGACGATCGTTCCAGTACCGATAAAGCCGGAGAAGTCGATCGTCCTGACTGGCGATCTCAACGGGGAACGGGCGGTCGTTCATGGGGCATCATCATAGAGCCTGGCGCCGCCGAGCGCAGGGCCTGCTTCCTGTGTCATGGAGCGGGCGGGGCGGGCCCCCGGGGCGTTGCGGCGCTGCCGAGCAGTTACTATAGTTCTCGGCATCGGTCGGGCATTAGCGCAGCCTGGTAGCGCACCAGCATGGGGTGCTGGGGGTCGTCAGTTCGAATCTGACATGCCCGACCATTCTCTCCTGCAGCCGAGCCGTCGAGATGCCGCCGCCATGGCGGGCGGTGCCCTGCCTTCGATATGATGCTTGGGCTTTGGGGGAGCCCGCATGGCTGGTGGTCTCCATCAGATCGTCATCGTCGGCGGCGGCGCCGGCGGGCTCGAGCTCGTCACCCGGCTCGGCGATAGTCTGGGCAAGCGCGGCCAAGCCGGCGTCACGCTCATCGAGCGGTCGCGCACGCATCTCTGGAAGCCGCTGCTCCACGCCGTCGCCGCCGGCAGCATGAATCCCTCGGAGCATGAGCTCAACTATCTCGCGCAGGCGCATTGGCACCATTTCCGCTATCGCCTGGGCGAGATGGTCGGGCTCGACCGCAAGCGGAAGGAGGTGCGCCTGGCGCCCGCCGTCGACGAAGAGGGGCGGGAGATCACGCCGGCGCGCGCCCTCGCCTATGACACGCTGGTGATCGCCATCGGCAGCGTCACCAATGATTTCGGCACGCCGGGCGCCGCCCGCTTTGCCGTGCCGCTCGAGACGCCCGAGCAAGCGGTGCGCTTCAACCATCGCCTCGTCAATGCCTGCATCCGCGCCCATACCCAAACCGAGCCGGTGCGTCCGGGCCAGCTCCATGTGGCGGTGATCGGCGCCGGCGCCACCGGCACAGAGCTTGCCGCCGAGCTGCATCGCACAGCGCGGCAGGTGGTCGCCTTCGGGCTCGACCGCATCGATCCCGAAAAGGATATCCGCATCATCCTGATCGAAGCGGCGCCGCGCATCCTTCCGGCTTTGCCGGCGCGCATCGCCGAGGCGACCGCGGCGCTGCTCGCGCGTCTCGGTGTCGAGCTCAGAACCGGCGCCGCGGTGAGCGAGGTGCGCGCCGACGGCGTCGTCCTCGGCAATGGCGATGTCATTCCCTCCGAGCTCGTCATCTGGTGCGCCGGCGTCAAAGGGCCGGAGGTGTTGAAGAACCTCGACGGCCTCGAGGTCAACCGTCTCAACCAGCTGGTGGTGACGCCGACGCTGCAGACGACGCGCGACCCCGACATCTTCGCCATCGGCGATTGCGC
>JASHUO010000705.1 GCA_030039975.1 Alphaproteobacteria bacterium | reverse complement strand
CCGCTCGAGGTAGCGCCCGGCCGCGGTGCCGGGACGGGTCGGCGCCACCACCTCGAGGAAGCATCGGCCGATCGGCAGGAGGTCGTTGACGAGGCCGTAGCGCGCGACATTGCCGTCACGATAGCAGAGCGCAAGACCGAGGATCTCGCCGAGCTCGGCAAGCCTCGGCTCGAGCTGCGCGGCGACAAGGCAGATCTGGCGCAGCCGCAGATAGCCGGCCATGTCAGCGGCCCTTGAAGACCGGCGCGCGCTTTTCGACGAACGCGGCGGCGGCCTCGCGGTGATCCTCGGTCTCGGTGCAGCGGGTGTGGCGCAGCGCCTCCGCATCCATCAGCTCGGCGAGCCCGGCGTCTTCGGCGAGGTTCATGTTCTGCTTGATATAGCCGAGCGTCACGCGCGGCCCTTGCGCCAGCGATAGCGCCAGGCTGCGCGTCGCGCTGTCGAGCTCGCCATCGGCGACGACGCGGTTGACGAGGCCGAGCTCTCGCGCTTCGGCGGCGCCGAGCACCGGTGCGGTGAAATAGAGCTCGCGCGCCTTGGCCGGGCCGACGAGCCGGGTCAGGAACCAGCTGCCGCCGAAATCGCCGGACAGCGCCACCTTGGCGAAGGCGGTGGTCAGGCGCAGCGTGTCGCTGGCGATGCGCAGGTCGCAGGCAAGCGCCAATGAGAGGCCGGCCCCGGCGACCGGTCCGCGCAGCATGGCGATGGTCGGCTTGGCGATCTCATGCAGGAGGCGCGCCGTCTCCATCCGCCGGCGCAGATCCTGCGCGCGCTCGTCGAAGCTCGGCCGGGTCGCGGCGTTGCGCTCGGCCATCGCCTTGACGTCGCCACCGGCGCAGAAGCCGCGGCCGGCGCCGGTCAGGACGATGACGCCGACCGCGTTATCGGCCGCGGCGCGGGTCACGCTGTCGTGGAGCGCCTGCAGCATCTCGCGGCTCAGCGCGTTGAGCCGGTCGGGCCGGTTCATGGTCAAAGTGAGGACGCCGTCCTCCAGCGTCTCCAGCAGCACGCGGTCCATGGTTCCCTCCTTGCCGGCCAGGGCTGGCACTAACGATCGCGACGCGCGTTGGCGCGCGGTTCACCCCGCCGTGGCCGTTTCCGGCTGCTTTTCGGCTGCGCTTTCGGGGGCTTCCGTCTCGACGGTTTCGAAGTCCGCCGGCAGCGTGATCTCGATCAGCTCGAGATCGTCGGAATGATCGAGCTCGGCGTGGCGGATGCCGGGCGGCTGGTGGACGCAGCTCCCGGCCTCCGCGACGACCTCGCCGACGCCCTCATAGTGGAACTTCACCCAGCCCTTCAGCACGTAATACATCTGGAAGTCGACGCTGTGCTTGTGCCAGCCGAAGCCGCCATGCGCGCCGGGCTTGGCGCGGATCACATGCGCCAGCACCTTGCCGCCGGTCGCATCGCTGATGCCGAGATCGCGATACTCGAAGCAGGACCGGAGACCGCGCTGCTCGAAGACGGCGTCCTTCGCATGCGACGCCGAGAATTTCATCGCCCGATCACCCATGGCGCTCTCCTCCCCAGGAAGCCCGGGCGCCATCCTAGATCGGCAGGGCCGAAATCACCAATCGGCTAAGCCGGCCAAGGCTGCGGCGGCAGCGCCTGCACCGCCTCGACGAGACGGGCCACCAGCCCATCCCAATCGCCGGGCGCGCTCTGGCGGAAGAGCCGCGCCGTCGGATACCAGGGGCTATCCTCGCGTCCGCGGAGCCAGCGCCACTCCGCGGCAAAGGGCAGCATGATCCAGACCGGCCGGGCGAGCGCGCCGGCAAGATGCGCGACCGAGGTGTCGACGGTGATGACGAGGTCGAGGAGGCTCGCCACCGCGGCGGTATCGGCGAAATCTTCGAGCCGGTCGCCAAGCGAGAGCAGGCCGGGACGGGAAGCGAGCACATCCGCATCGCCTGGGCGCAGCTCTTTCTGCAGGCTCACAAAGCCGATGCCGGGCAACTCGAGAAGTGGCCGCAGCCTGTCGAGCGGCAGCGAGCGGTTTCGGTCATTGCTGTTGGTCGCGCTGCCTGCCCAGGCGATGCCGATGCGCAACGGGGCAAGCGGCGCCAGCGCGGCACGCCAGCGGACGACGCGGTCGGCCGGCGGCGCGAGATAGGGCACGTGCCGCGGCAGGGTGTCGAGCGCCGTCGCGAAAGCGCCGGGCAGGCTCAGCAGCGGCAGGTGGCAGTCGAAATTGGGCAGCTCCTCGCCGGCGGCGAAAAGCCCGGCGAGCCCGTCCAACCCGGCCAGCAGAGGCAGCAGCGGCGGCGGCGCCTCGAGCAGGACGCGCGCGCCGCGCCGCGCCAGCAACGGAACATAGCGCACGAATTGGAGCGTGTCGCCGAGGCCTTGCTCGGCATGGACGAGGATGGTCCGGCCGCCAGTATCCTCGCCGCGCCAGAGCGGACGCGCGAAAGCGCGCGGCGTCAGATCGCCGTTCTGCCAGCGCCACTCATAGCGCGGCCAGCCCTCGGCGAAATCGCCGAGCGCCAAATGAGCCAGCGCCAGGTTCCACTGTGCCCCGGCGTAATCCGGCGCCAGCGCTGCGGCCTTGGCATAGCAGGGGATGGCCTCCTCATGGCGGTTCAGCGCCCCGAGCGCGCGGCCGAGATTGTTGTAGGCGCGGGCCGAGCCCGGCGCCGACGCGATCGCGCACTCATAGCTGCCGATCGCCGCGGCGAAGGCGCCGAGGGCGAACTGCGCATTGCCGAGATTGAGCGCAGCCTCGGCGAATCCCGGTCGCCGCGCCAAAGCTGCTTCGAAAAAGGGGATCGCCTCGCCCGGCCGGCCAAGTTCAGCGAGCGATACGCCGAGATTGGCAAGCGCCTCGGCATAGCCGGGCTCGACGGCGATCGCCTGGCGATAGTGCGCCATCGCCTCCTCGTGCCGTCCGAGGTCGGCAAGGGCGATGCCGAGATTGTTGCGCGCCTGCGGGAAGTCCGGCTTGAGCGCCAGCGCTTTCTCATAGCGCGCCGTCGCCTCGTCATGGCGTCCTTGCGCCGCCAGCGTGAAGCCGAGGCTGTTGTTGGCCTCGGCCGATCCGGGGTTCTGGTTGAGCGCTTTGCGCAGCAGCTTTTGCGCCTCGTCGTGGCGCCCTTGCCGGACTCGGACCAGGCCAAGGAAATGCAGCGCGTCGAAATGCTTGGGGGTCTGTTCGAGCGCGGTCTCGTAGCGACCGGCCGCTTCCTCGAGCCTGCCCTCGCGGTGAAGGGCAAGAGCCTCGGTGAAGGCCTCCGGGCTGGGTTGCTGCCGGCGCATCGTCATCGCCCCTTTCCCGTAGGCGTTTTTGCTTAAGGAATCCTTGAAAACCCTGCGCCTAACCTGTGCCAAGCTCGCTTTGGCGGGCTGGGTGCGACGAACTTTGGCTTTGGGGCGGCGCGGGGGCTGATGGCGGTGAGAGAATTCGGTTTGGCCGGGGGGCTGCGGCGCTGGCTGCCGGCGCTGATCGCCTCAGCGATCAGCATCGCCCTCGCAACGCTCGTCCTGCGGGTGGCGGCCGAGGGCAGGACAAGCGCCGCTTCGACGGGCTTGGCGGCTCTGGCCCTGCTGCTCAGCCTCTTCCTGGCCGTCATCGCTCAGCGCGAGCGCAGCCACCGCGTCGCGAGCGAGGCGCATCGTCGCGCCGAGGAGCAGCTTCGCCGCACCCAGCTTAGCGGCGGCGGCGCCCATGACCTCAACAACGTCCTTGGCGTCATCATCGGCAATCTCGATCTGCTGCTGGAGAGCAGGGACGACGATCCGGAGGTGCGGGAGTTGGCTGGCGAGGCGCGCAACGCGGCTCTGCGCTGCGTCGTGCCGATATCATCCGGCGCGAACGAACAACCGGCGTTGCAGCTCAGACCGCGATCCCGCCTTCCGCCATCAAGGGATCGATGAGGCCGGGGTCGTCATTCTTGACGCTGTTGACGCGCGGCGCGACGGGGTAGGCGCGCAGGCGCTCGGCGGGAAACGGCCGCAGCAGTGCGAGGAGCGCCTCCGGCGTTGCCGGCTCTTCGCCGAGCCAGCGCGCCCAGTCGCCGCGGTCGAGGATCACCGGCATCCGCTCATGGATCGGCTGCAGCAGCTCATTGGCATCGCAGGTGACGATGGTGCAGGTCCTGATCCACGGTGCCGCGTCGCTCGGCAGGCGCCGGTCGCGCCAATTCTCCCAAAGCCCGGCAAAGGCGAAGAGCGGCTCGTCTTTGGGCAGCACCGCGTAAGGCGTCTTGGTCTTTCCGTCCTTGCGCCATTCATAGAAGCCGCTCGCCGGGATGAGGCAACGCCGCGCGCCGAAGGCGTCGCGGAAGGCGCGCGTGGTGGCCAGGGTTTCGGCCCGGGCGTTGATGCAGCGGGCGCCGAAGGAAAGATCCTCGGCCCAATGCGGGACCAAGCCCCAGCGCAGCGGGTCGAGCGCGCGCTGCCGCGTCTCGACGTTGAAGCGCACCGCGAGCACGGCATCGGTCGGCGCCAGGTTGTAGCGCGCGGGATAGTTCGGCAACGGGTTCCGCGTGGCGAAGATGCGGGCGATCTCGGCCGCGGGCAGCTTGTTGAGAAAACGGCCGCACATCGAGCAACTCTCGGCGCCGGCGGCGCTCTGGTCAAGGCCGCCCGCCGATTTGCTATGGAGGGTTCGCGGTGGGGGTAAGCGGGACGGCGAGAGGGCTCGGCGATGAGCGGAGGATTGGCGCAGACGCTCCAGGGCTGGCACGATTTCTATATGCTGATCGGCACCGCCTCGGCGACGCTGATCGGGCTCTTGTTCGTCGCCGCTTCGGTCGGTATCAGCTATTTCACCCCCGAGCGCGAAGCCGCGCTGAAGGCCTTCCTCACGCCCACCGTGCTGCATTTCGCCGTGGTGTTGACGAGCTGCCTGTTGGCGACAGCGCCGGCGCACACGGTCACGTCCTTGGGAATTCTGCTTGGGGTCGAGGGCGTCTTCGGCGTCGGCTATGAAAGCTGGCTGTGGACGCAGATGCGGCGCCGCGGCTTCGCCAGCACGATCGATCTCGCCGATCGCAGCTGGTACGTCTTCGCGCCTTTCCTCGCCTACCTCCTGATGGTGGCCGCCGGCATCGAGCTGCAGCGCGAGATCGGTCCCGCTCTCGAGCTGTTCGCCATGACTCTGTTGTTGCTGCTGCTGATCGGCATCCGCAATGCGTGGGACATGACGGTCTGGATCGTCATCCGGTCGAAGTAGCGGCCAGGCTGCCGCGCGCTCTCCGTTACAATTGAGCCGTCAAATGATGCTGTCCGTTGGTACAGCTTGCCTGTTGTCAGCGCTCATTTATCTTCGCTGCCAAAAGGGGTAGGAGCGGCGTGGACGCAGCGGCGACTTATCGAAGAAAAGCGGCGCAGTTGCGTGAGAAGGCGAAAGGCGCCCGCGATCCGGTCGTGCATCAGGAGCTGCTCTCCCTCGCTGAGCAATACGAAACGCTCGCCAAGCGCGCCGAGTCCGAAGCCGGCGGCAAGACCTGACCTGGACCGACGCAAAGGCTCTTCTCTCCGCTGAACGACCCGCGGCCTCGTGCTGTTCATGAGGTCGGACGGCACCGCCGAACAGCGGCTGATTCTATCCTAAAGAGAGATTGCGGAAGAGTGTATTTGCTCTGCAGTTTAGCAGCGTTGCGGCACAGTGAACGGCTCGGCGCTGCCCGGGTGGTCGGGACGACCTCGGCAAGCAGGTGGCGATCCCCGAAAGCGCCAGCGCGGGAGGACCAAGGAAGATGAACCGCGGCACGCTGGAATGGGCGCTGGCCGATGTTCTGCCAGTGGCGCTTTATGTTTGCGACCAGGACGGAAGACTCGTGAAGTACAATCGTCGTGCGGTCGAGATCTGGGGCTGTGCGCCGGATCTGAATGCGGCGGAGCCGCGGTTTTGCGGCGCCTACAAGATCTTCCGCGGCGATGGCAGCGAGCTGCCGCTCGGCGAGAACCCGATGGCGGAAGTGTTGCGCAGCGGGCTTCCCACCCGCGGCTTCGAGGCGCAGATCGAGCGTCCCGACGGGCAGCGCCTCATGTGCCGGCTCAACATCGAGCCGCTCGTCGACGAGCACGGCGCGATCACCGGCGCGGTGAGCTGCCTCGAGGACGTCACCGAAGCGTGGCGCGCCGCCGACGAGATCCGCCAAAGCCGCGAGCAGCTGCGCGAGATCGTCGAGACGACGCCGGAATGCATCAAGGTCGTCGCCGGCGACGGCACGCTGCTGCATATGAACCCGGCCGGGCTGCGGATGGTCGAGGCAGACGATGCCGCCGACGTCGAGGGCGCTTCCTTTTTCGAGCTGATTGCGCCTGAAGATCGCGAGCGCTGGCGCACCCATCACCGGCGCGTTTGCGACGGCGAGAAGCTCAGCTGGAGTTTCGACATCATCGGCCTCGAAGGGACGCGGCGGCAGATGGAGACCCGTGCCGCGCCGTTCCATTTGCCCGATGGCAGCGTGGCGCAGCTCGCGGTGACCCGGGACGTCACGATGCGACAGAACTACGAACGGGCGCTGCTCGACAATGAGCGGCGCATGCGCGAGCTGCTCGAGGCGCTGCCGGTGGCGATCTACACCACCGATGCCGAGGGCCGCGTCACTTTCTTCAACCGCGCCGCGGCGGAGCTGGCCGGTCGGCAGCCGGAGCTCGGCGTCGACCAATGGTGCGTCACCTGGCGCCTCTATTCGCCAGATGGCCGGCCGATGCTGCATGAGGATTGTCCGATGGCGGTCGCGCTGCGCGAGAACCGGCCGGTGCGCGGCGTTCAGGCGCTGGCCGAGCGGCCGGACGGCACGCGCGTGCCGTTCGTGCCCTATCCGACGCCGCTGCGCGACGAGAGCGGCAAGCTGATCGGCGCGGTCAACATGCTCGTCGATGTCAGCGCGCAGCAGCGCACCGAAGCCGAGCTGCGCCGCCTCAACGAACACCTCGAGGAGCGGGTCGAGGAGCGGCGGCAGGCGCTGGCAGCTCAGGTGGAGGAGCGCCGCCGGGTCGAGGCCCAGCTGCACCAGTCTCAGAAAATGGAGGCGGTCGGGCAGCTTACCGGTGGCGTAGCGCACGACTTCAACAATCTGTTGACCGCAATCATGAGCAATCTCGATCTGATCGAGATCCGCACGAAAGAGGAAACCATTCGCCGCCAGGCGGCGGCGGGGATCCGAGCTGCCAAGCGCGGCGCCTTGCTGACGCACCAGCTCCTTGCGTTTTCGCGCAAGCAATTCCTGCGGCCGCGCCCGACCGACATCAATGAGCTGGTGACGGGGCTGGGCGAGATGTTGCTGCGCACGCTCGGCGGCACCGTCCATGTCGAGCTGGCGCTGGCCGACAATCTCTGGTCGGCGCTCATCGATCCCAGCCAAATCGAGAGCGCGATCCTCAATCTTGCCATCAATGCGCGCGATGCCATGCCCGAAGGCGGTACGGTCACCATCGAGACCGCCAATGTCCGGGTCGGCCAGCTCAACCGGACCGGCCAGCTTGAGCCCGGCGACTACGTGATGGTTGCCGTCGCCGACACCGGCAGCGGCATGAGCGAGGAAGTGAAGGCGAGGGCGTTCGAGCCTTTCTTCACGACGAAGGATGTCGGGCGGGGCTCGGGCCTGGGCCTCTCTCAGGTCTACGGCATCGCGCTGCAGTCGGGCGGCATCGCCGAGATCGACACGACCCTCGGGCGTGGCACGACCGTGCGCATCTATCTGCCGCGCAGCGCCAAGCGTCAGGAGCGGCTCAGCACCGAGAGCTATGCCTCGTCGACCAAGCCGCCGCGGCGGCGCGAATGCATCCTGGTCGTGGATGATGATGACGATGTGCGCGAGGCCGTGGTCGAGTATCTGGCAGAGCTCGGCTACGGCGTCGAGGCGGCGCGCTCCGGCAGCGCTGCGCTCGAGCGGCTCGAGAGCCGTTCCTTCGACCTGGTGGTGATGGACTTCGCCATGCCGGAAATGCACGGCGTCGAGGCCGGCCGGCTCATCCGCGCACGCCGCCCCGGCGTGCCGATTCTCTTCGTCACCGGTCATGCCGACACGCCTGCCTTGAAGGACGACACGCAGCCGCAGGCAGTGCTGCGCAAGCCGTTTCTGCCCGTCGAGCTCGAGGCGAGGATACGCCAACTGCTTGCGGAGCGGCGCGCCGGCAAGGCGAATGTCGTACCGCTGCGCTCTGCCTAGCGAGCGTAAGCGAAGATCCGCGAGGTGCTTGATCGTCCGCCGCAGAGCGTCGAATAGGCGGACCGCCGGCGGCCTTGTGCGGAGCGCCGGGCGCTCCCCATACTGGCGCGGCCACTCGCGGAGCCGCTGATGCCCTTCGACCTTACCCCCGCGCAGCAAGCCCTGCAGCAGAAAGCTCGGGCGCTTGCGCGCGGGCAGATCGCGCACCGCGCCGCCGAGATCGACCGCTCCGAGCAATATCCCTGGGAGAATGTGGCGCTGCTGCGCGAGGCGGGGTTTTTCGGGATGACGATCCCCGTGGCCTATGGCGGACAGGGCGCGAGCTATTTCGACGCCGTGCTGGTGATCGAGGAGATCGCCCAATGCTGCGGCGTCACCGCGCGCATCGTCGTCGAGGCGAATATGGGCGCCATCGGCGCGATCATGGCCTATGGCAGCGAGCCGCAAAAGCGGCTCGCCGCAGAGCTCGTGCTCGCCGGCGACAAGCCGGCGATCTGCATCACCGAGCCGACGGCCGGCAGTGCCGCGAGCGAGATGACGACGCGCGCCGACCGCCGCGGCAACGGCTTCGTCATCAATGGCCGCAAGCATTGGATCACCGGCGGCGGCGTGTCGCGGCTACATCTCGTCTTCGCCCGCGTCTTCGACGAGGCCGGGCGGGAGGAGGGGATCGGCGGCTTCATGGCGCTGCGCGACGAGACGAAGGGGCTGCGCATCGGCAAGCGCGAGCCTGCCATGGGGCTGCGCGGCATCCCCGAGGCCGAGATCCTCTTCGAGGATATGGCGGTGCCGGCGGACGCGTTGATTCTGCCGCCGCGCGGGCTCAGGAAAGGGTTTGCCGAACTGATGAACGCCTATAACGGCCAGCGCATCGGCGCTGCGACCGTGGCGCTCGGCCTCGCCCAAGGCGCCTATGCGTTGGCGCTCGCCTATGCGCAGGAGCGCGAGCAGTTCGGCCGCCCAATCGCCGA
>JASHUO010000704.1 GCA_030039975.1 Alphaproteobacteria bacterium | reverse complement strand
TCCGCGCCGCGCTCGGCCGCTCTTCGGGATTCCAGTCGCACCAGTTCCGCGCCATCGAGTTCCTGCTCGGCAACAAGCGGGCGGAGCTGCTGGCGCCGTTCCGCCATCGGCCCGAGATCCACGCCGAGCTCGAAGCGCTGCTCGGCGCGCCGAGCCTCTATGACCAGGCGATCCGCCTCTTGGCGCGGCGCGGACTGGCGATCGACGCGGCCGCGCTCGAGCGCGACTGGACCGAGCGCTATCGCGCCAATGCGTCGGTCGAAGCGGCGTGGATTGCGATCTATCGCGACACCGAGCGCTATTTCGATCTCTACGAGCTCGGCGAAGAGCTGGTCGATCTCGAAGATTTCTTCCGGCAATGGCGCTTCCGCCACGTCACCACCGTCGAGCGCATCATCGGCGGCAAGAAGGGCACGGGCGGCACCGAGGGCGTCGCCTATCTCCGCGGCTTGCTCGAGATCCGGCTGTTTCCGGAGCTGTGGGATTTGAGAACGGCGCTTTGACGCGGCGCGGGGCTGCCGGGAGGGGGCTACGCCCCCGGTGTACACCGGGAGCATTTTTTTCCTGCACGATGTCAAAGAGCGCGGTGGTGGGAAGAAGGGTAGCACTGGACCCCTCACCCTCCCGTCGCTTTGCGACGGGCCCCTCCCTCTCCCGCAAGGGGAGAGGGGTTGACCCCGCCAGCTCGGCGTCTCTATAGGCGAAGGGGAGGGGGACGGTGCGGCGCAGGCTCATTGGCATCTATGCGATCCTGATCGGCGCCAATCTCGGTGCCTGGGCGTGGGCGCTGTTCGCCTTTCGCGGATATCCGGTGCTGCTGGGCACGGCGTTGCTGGCGTACAGCTTCGGTGCGCGGCATGCGGTCGATGCCGATCACATCGCCGCCATCGACAATGTCACGCGCAAGCTGATGCAGCAGGGACAGCGCCCGGTCGGCGTCGGGTTTTTCTTCTCGCTCGGGCATTCGACGGTGGTGGCGCTTGCCTCGGCCGGGATTGCCCTCGCCGCCGCGGCGCTGCAGACGCGCTTTGCCGGTTGGCGAGAGGTCGGCGGCCTCGTCGGCACCGGCGTGTCGGCGGGTTTTCTCTTTCTCATCGCACTCCTCAACCTCGTCGTGCTGATGCAGATCTACGGCACCTTCCGACAAGTGCGGCGCGGCGGACGCTATGTCGAGGAGGAGCTCGATCGCTTCCTGTCGCAACGCGGCTTCCTCGGCCGCATCTTCCGGCCGCTCTTCCGCTTCATCGGCGCGAGCTGGCAGATGTATCCGCTCGGCTTCCTCTTCGGTCTCGGCTTCGATACCGCGACCGAGATCGGGCTGCTCGGCATCTCCGCCGCGGAAGCGGCACATGGGCTCTCGCTCTGGTCGATCCTGGTGTTTCCGGCCCTGTTCACTGCCGGCATGTCGCTGATCGACACGACCGACGGCGTGCTCATGCTCGGCGCCTATGGCTGGGCTTTCATGAAGCCGATGCGCAAGCTCTATTACAACCTCACCATCACCTTCGTTTCGGTGCTGGCGGCGCTGATCGTCGGCGGCGTCGAGGCGCTCGGCCTCGTCGCCGACCATCTCAATCCCGAGGGCGGCTTCTGGCGCGCGATTGCCGCGCTCAACCGTAATTTCGGCAGCCTCGGCTTCCTCATCATCGGCCTCTTCATCGCGAGCTGGCTCGTCTCGATGCTGGTCTATCGCCTGAAGCGCTATGACGAGATTGACGTGACGCGGGGGTGACGCCGGCTGCGTCTTGACGCGAAAGCGGCGAGCGAAGCCGTTCGGATCATTGATTTTCCCCGCAGACGCGCAGGATTCGGCGCAAAATAGTCACGTCCGGGAATAGCAACGGACTCGCTTCGATCTACACAGCCTATAATATGGCCTGCGCTCGGCGACAAATAGCGTCGGGCGGAGAGGGTCGATGACGTGCCCGAATTGTGGCGCCAACAACCCGCCAAGCAACCGATATTGTGGCCATTGCGGTACCGCTCTCGCCCGCCCCGGCTTGACCGGCGCGGCCCCTCTCGCGCCGGCGGCGACCGGCAGCGAAGGCGAACGGCGCCAGGTGACGGTGCTGATCTGCGATCTCGTCGACTCGACGGCGCTGTCGGCGCGGCTCGATCCGGAGGATATGCGCGAGGTCATCGCCGCCTATCACCGCTGCTGCGCCGAAGCGATTGCCCAGAACGGCGGCTTTGTCGCGAAGTATATGGGCGACGGCGTGCTCGCCTATTTCGGTTATCCCCAGGCGCATGAGGACGATGCCGAGCGGGCGGTGCGCGGCGCGCTCGCGCTCATTGAAGCGGTGCGGAAACTCTGCACCGGTCATGACGCGAAGCTGCAAGTGCGGATCGGCGTTGCTACCGGCGTCGTGGTGATCGCCGAGGATCTGGCGGAGCGCACGGCGGTCGGCGAGACGCCGAACCTCGCCGCTCGGTTGCAGGCGCTGGCCGAGCCGGGCCGGGCGGTGATCTCGCAGAGCACGCGGCGGCTCATCGGCGGGCTGTTCGAGTACCGCGATCTCGGCGCGGTCGCGCTCAAGGGGTTTGCCGAGCCGGTGAGCGCCTATCAGGTGCTGCGCATCAGCCGCGTCGCGAGCCGGTTCCACGCGCGGCGCGACGCCAAGCTCACGCCGCTCGTCGGCCGCGAGGAGGAGCTCGCTTTGCTGCAGCGGCGCTGGCGGCAGGCGCGCGCCGGCGATGGACGAGTCGTGCTGATCTCGGGCGAGCCCGGCATCGGCAAATCGCGCCTGGCCGTCGCGTTGCAGGACATGCTGGCGAGCGAGCCGCATGCGCGGCTCCACTTCTATTGCTCGCCGCATCACACCGAGAGCGCGCTCTATCCGATGATCAACCAGCTCGAGCGCAGCGCCGGGTTCGAGCGCACCGATGCACCGGCCGAGCGGCTTGCCAAGCTCGAAGCGGTGCTTGGGCAGTCGCCCGAAGCGCGCGAAAAACTCGCGCTCTTCGCCGATCTGCTGTCGCTGCCGAGCGATGGTCGCTACCGCCTGCCCGAGATGAGCCCGCAAAAGCGCAAGGACAGGACCTTGGCGGCTTTCGTGCAGCAGCTGCAAAGCCTGGCGGCGCAGCAGCCCGCGCTGATGATTCTCGAAGACGCCCATTGGATCGACCCGACCACGCTCGAGCTGCTGGAAATGGCGATCGAGGAGGTGGCGCGGCTGCCGGTGCTCCTGGTCGTCACGCATCGTCCGGAGTTTCAGCCGCCCTCGATCGGTCAGGCGCATGTGACGCTGTTGACGCTCAATCGGCTCGGCCCGCGCGAGAGAATGGCGCTGGTCGAGCAGGTCGTGGGCGATAAAGCGCTCTCCGACGAGCTGGCGGCGGAGATCGCCGAGCGCGCCGACGGCATTCCGCTGTTCGTCGAAGAGCTGACCAAGGCGGTGCTGGAGGCCGGCGGCGGCGAAGGCGAGGCGAAGCAGATCATCTCCGCCGCGCCGCGGCCGAGGTTGGTCGTGCCGGCAACGCTGCAGGCCTCGTTGATGGCGCGGCTCGACCGACTGGGTCCGGCCGCGAAAGAGATCGCGCAGATCGGCGCCGCCATCGGCCGAGAGTTCTCCTATCCGCTCTTGGCGGCCGTGGCGCAGCAACCCGATGCGGCGTTGCACTCGGCGCTCGACCGCTTCAGCGATGCCGGCCTCATCTTCAGCCGCGGCGTGGTGCCGGAGGCGACCTTCCTGTTCAAGCATGCGCTGGTGCGGGACGCCGCCTACGGGACGCTGCTCCGCCGCCAGCGCCAGCAGCTCCATGGCCGCATCGCCGCCGTTCTCGAGCGCGAATTCCCGGCCTTGGTGAAGACTCAGCCCGAGCTCCTCGCCCATCATTGCGCCGAAGCGGGCTTGGCGGAACGAGCGATCGAGTGCTATCTCGCCGCGGCGAAACGGGCGATCGCCGCGTCGAGCAACAACGAGGCGATCGGCCATCTCACCAAGGGGCTCGCGCTCGTCGAGCTGCTTCCGGCGGCGATGCGGCGCAGCGGCGAGCTGCGGCTGCGCTTCACCATGAGCGAGCCGCTGATCCAGCTGAAGGGCTATGGCGCGCCCGAAGTAGAGGCCGGTTTTGCGCGCTCGCGCGAGCTGTGCCTGGAACTCGGCGACAGCCCCGAGCTGTTCCACAGTCTTTACGGTCTCTGGGGATATCATCTGCTGCGGGCGCGGTTGACCGCCGCCTCCGAGCTCTCCGCGGAGCTGCTCGCACTCGGGCCGCGCCTCGATGATTCCCATCTTCGCCTGGCGGCGCATCACACGGCAACCGTGACCGCGTATTGGACGGGGTGCCTCACCAGCGTGCCGCAGCATTCCGATTTGGAGCTTCAGCTCTACGATCCCGAGCGGCAGCGCGGACGCCGCACGGTGGCGAGCGACGCGGTCATCGACAGCCTCGGCCATTGCGCCTTTGCCCTCTGGGCGCTGGGTTTTCCCGACCGCGCCTGCGACAAAAGCGCGACGGCGCTCGCGCTCGCGCGCCGCGTGAACAATCCCTTCGGCCTCTGTGCCGCGATGAATTGGCACGCCTATCTGCATTATTTCCGCCGCGAGCCGGCGCGGGCGGCGGAATCGCTCGGCGTTCTGTCGGCGGTCGCGCGCGAGCATGGCTTCGCGTTCTGGTCGCTCTCTGCCGATATCTGGCAGGTCTGGTACGAGATCTGCGTCATGGGCGAGCGCCGCGCCGATGGCATCGACCGGTTCCGGCGGGCTCATGCCGGCATGCGCATGCTCGGCGCCGATCTCGCCTATTCGCCCAATGTCCCGATGCTCGTCGATTGCCTCGCGGCGGAGGGCCGGATCGAGGAGGCCGCCGAAGCCTTGGTCGACGCGCTTGCGGATATCGCCCGGATGGGCCAGGCGGTTCTCGAGCCGCAACTGCTCTGCCTCTTGGGCGACATGCTCCGCCGGCAAGACGGCGCCGCGCTCGACCGCGCGGAAGGCGCCTACCGGCAGGCGATCGACGTGGCGCGGCGTCAGGGCGCCCGGATGTGGGAGCTGCGCGCCGCGACCGCCCTCGCGCAGCTCTGGCAGGATTGCGGCAAAGGAGGCGAGGCGCGCACACTGCTGGCGCCGATCTCAGAGTGGTTCAGCGAAGGCTTCGACACGCGCGACCTGCAAGACGCTCGGGGGTTGCTGGCGAGGCTGGGGTGATTTTGAGTGGCGCCGCCGCTTGGGGGGCGCATGATCTGAATCGTCGGCGACCCCACCTCACCCTCCCATCACTGCGCGATGGGCCCCTCCCTCTCCGCCCGATTGGGGCGGAGAGGGAGGGGTGAGGTGGGGGGAGCCTCGGACGGGAGGCTAGAGCGATGCTTCAGGACCAACATGGCCTCGTGCTCTCGACCTCCTCCCGCGACGCGGCGGCGAGCTTCGATCGCGCGGTGCTGGCCTATCTGAAATATCGCACCGATGCAGCCCAGCATGTGGCACGCAGCCTCGCCGCCGATCCCGAGTTCGGTCTGGCGCATTGCATGGCCGGGTACCTGGCGATGCTGTCGTTCAAGCTCGCCAATGTTCCGGTCGCTGTGGACGCGGCGCGCACCGCGCGCGCGATGACGGCGAAAGCGACGGCACGGGAACGCGAGCATGTCGGCGCGCTCGATGCGTGGATCGGCGGCGATATCGACCGCACTTTGGCGATCTGGGACGACCTCGCCCGGGAGCATCCGACCGACGTTCTCGCCTTCCGCCTTGCCCATTTCATCAATTTCTGGCTTGGCCGACGCGCGGCGATGCGCGCTTCCGTCGAGCAGGTCGTGCCGAAATGGGACCC
>JASHUO010000703.1 GCA_030039975.1 Alphaproteobacteria bacterium | reverse complement strand
TCCCGACAGCCCCTCCACACTGTAGATCGTGACCGCCGCCATGACCGGCAGGCCGCAGCTGATGGCGTAGCTGACGGTATGGAAGATCGGTCCGGAATGCGCCGCGCAGCAGGCGAAGAAGGTGAGCGCGAGCACGATGAATTGCGGCGAGCGCAGCGCCTCGCCCACTTTCATGCCGGGATCATTCTCGGCGCCGGCACGCGACGCCGCGGTGGCGGCGACGGGCGGCCGACGCACCAGCAGCGAAGCGGGCACCAGCAGCGCCCAGGCGGCGATGCCGATCGTGAGTTGCGCCGTGCGCCAATCATAGGTCGTGATCAGCCAGCGCGCGAAGGGCGAGACCGTCATCGGCGCCACGCCCATGCCCGCCGATACGAGCGAGACGGCGAGGCCGCGATGATCCTCGAACCAGGATGCGGCCGCCGCGATCATCGGCGCGTAAAAGCTGCCCGCGGCGAGGCCGACAAGCACCCCGTAGGCGAGCTGGAACTCGATGAGGTGCGTGGCATGGCTCGCGAGGACCAGCCCAAGCCCGAGCAGGACGGCGCCCGTCAGCACGACGATGCGCGTGCCGAATCGATCACTCAGCGTGCCCCAACCGAAGGCGGCGACGCCCATGGTCAGGAAATCGAGTGTCATCGCGCTCGCCACGCCGGCGCGCGTCCAGCCCGTCGCTGCCGAGATCGGTTGCAGGAAGACGGCCAGCGAGAACATCGAGCCGATGCCGACGCAGGTCATCAAGGCGCCGACCGCGACGATGACCCACCGGTAGTGTCGGTTCATGACCCTTCCCTCCGGCAAGGTGCGTTATGCGGCGTGCGCGAACGGCTCGCGCCAGGCCGGCAGCTCGTTCATCCGCTCATGCCAGCGAACAATCTCGGCGAAGCCTTCCAGCGGCAGTTGCGCCTTCTCGGCGTAGGGCAGCGTGGCGGCCAATGCGAAATCGGCGACGCTCAAGCGGTCCTCGACAACATAGCGGCGGCCGCGGAGATGATCGTTCAGCACGGCGCCATAGCTCCGGAAAAATCCCCTCGGCTCCTCGAGCGCGGCCGGGTCCGGCTCGCGTCCGACCTTGGGCTTGACGACGTTTTGAAAGTAGAACGCCGCGGCGTGCCGGCTGAAATGCTGCGCGTCCCACATCAGCCATCGCAGCACTTCGATCTGCCGCGCATCATGCGGCCAAAGATCGGCCCCGGCCTTGTCCGAGAGGTAGCACATGATGGCATTCGACTCCGTCAACAGCCGCGCGCCATCCTGCAGCACCGGAACCTGGCCATTGGGATTGAGCCTGAGGAATTCCGGCGTCCGGCTCTCGCCCCGAAAGACGTCGATGCGGACGAAGTCGACGGGCAGATCGAGATAGCGGGCCACGGCACAGGCTTTTCGCGGGTTCAGCACCTCGCCATAGAAAAGCTTCATCGTCGACTCCTCCCTCCTGAACGGAACGACGCTCCTCAGCCGGCGCGTCTCCCCCGCGATGCGCGGTCCTCGCTTTGTGGACGCAGCGATTCCAGGTAGCGCGCCAGCGTTTTGCCGCCGGCCTTGAGGCTGCTCGCGCTTTGAAAGCACTTCGCCAGGGATATGTAGCCTTCATAGGCGGCGATCAGGAACGTCGCCGTCTCATCGGGATCGACGTCCTTCCGCACCATCCCGCGGCCCTTCCCCTCACGCAACGCGGTCGCAACGGCGACATGCCAGTCCGCGAACAGTTTGGCCGTCCGCTTTCGGAAGCCCTCGTCGAGCGGCGACATTTCCTGCGCCATGTTGTTCAATGGGCAGCCGCAACGGACATGCTCGGGCTCGAGCGACGTGCCCTCGACGATGTCGATCAGCGCATCGATCGGGTTCTCGGCATCGCGCAGAGGCGCTTGCCATTTCTCCCGCATGATCGGCGCGATCACTTCGTCGACGACGGCGTGGCCCAACGCCTCTTTGTTGTCGAAGTGATGGTACATCGCGCCCTTCGTCACCCCGACCTTGCGCAGGACCGTCTCCAGATCGGAGCCACGGAAGCCCGATTTGTGCATCTCTTCGAACGCCGCCTGCAGCAACGACTCCCGCGTCCGCGCGGGATCGCGCGCCGCTGCCTTGCTGGCGCGCTTCTTCGCATCCAACATACCGAC
Source organism: Alphaproteobacteria bacterium (assembly GCA_030039975.1). GTDB lineage: Bacteria > Pseudomonadota > Alphaproteobacteria > ATCC43930 > CGMCC-115725 > DAHUYF01. Next base: position 1,688 of record JASHUO010000703.1, on the reverse strand, counting down.
CAGTATGTATGTTCGGCAAGCCAAGTCAAGCGGGATTGCCCTGCGCTTCCGCTCCTCCGAACCAGCCGTCGCGCTTGACAAGTGCCCGGGCATCATGTTCCCTTTATGTTCCTATCCAGGTGAGCAGGATGGAAGCGACGATTCTCCATGCCGACCTGGACGCCTTCTATGCCTCGGTCGAGCAGCTGCTGGACCCGTCGCTGCGCGGCAAGCCGATCGCCGTTGGCGGCGGCGTCGTGCTCGCCGCCTCCTACGAAGCCAAAGCCTTCGGGGTGTCCAGCGGCATGTCGGGACGGCGAGCTCGCGCACTCTGCCCGAACCTCATTTTTGTCAGCGGCCATTTCAGTGAGTATCAGCGGCTGGGTGATGCCGCCATCGCGATCGTCGGCGATTTCACGCCGCTGGTGGAGCGGATTTCCATCGACGAGGCTTTTGCCGATGTGGCGGGCTGCACGCATCTCTTCGGACCGCCCGCCGACATCGCGCGGGCGATCCGCCGCCGCGTGCGGTCGGAACTGGGGCTGCCAATTTCGGTGGGCGTCGCGCGCACGAAGCACCTCGCGAAAATTGCCTCGCAAGTCGCCAAGCCGGATGGCCTGGTGGTCGTCGATCCCGGCGCCGAACTCGAGTTCCTGCACGATCTGCCGGTGGAGCTGATGTGGGGTGTCGGACCCGTCGCCAAGATGCGGCTGGCGGAGGTCGGCGTGCATACGATCGGCCAGCTGGCGCAGACCCCGGGATGGTCGCTCGACCGGCTGCTCGGTCGCGCGGCCGGAGAGAAGCTCGCGGCGCTGGCGTGGAATCGCGATCCGCGGGAGATCGAGACTCGTCATCGGGCGCGGTCGGCGGGCGCACAATCGGCCCTCGGCAAGCGGCCTGCCGACGAGACGGTGTTTCGACCCGCGCTCTGCCATCTCGCGGATCGAATCGCCGCCCGGCTCCGGGCCAAGTCCTTGTCGGGGCGAACGGTGACCGCTCGCGTTCGCTTCGCCGATCTCCGCTCGGTCACTCGCTCCATAACGCTGGACACGCCGATCTCGGCAACGACGATCCTCGCCGAGATCGCGGCGGAGCTGGTGCACAAAGCCCTCGCCGATCACCCCGGCGAAAAGACCATCTCGCTCTTGGCCATCTCCGTGTCACATCTTATCCATTATCGAGAGCTGCAGCTCGAACTTCCGCTTGGGCTCGGCGATGAAGGTCGTCGCCCCGGCAGCAAGAAAGGCATCGCGCGTTCCGCCGCCGATCTCGCCGTCGACAAGATCCGAGAGCGGTTCGGATGGGGAGCGGTCGGATATGGGGCCGTCGCGTTGGGACTCACCGGTTCCGTCCCCGAGGCGTTTCGCACGCTCGCGGAGCGAGAATTGTGACGCTCGGTCCTGCTAAACTCCGCCGCAGACCCCAACGCCCGGCTATTGCTGAGGTTCGTCATGACCCACGCAGACAGTATCGCGCTCAACAACGGTGTCTCGATCCCTCGCCTCGGGCTCGGCGTCTATCAATCGGGCCGCGGGCGCGCCACCGAAAACGCCGTGAGCTGGGCGCTCGAGGCCGGCTACCGGCATATCGACACCGCGGCGATGTATGGCAACGAGACCGAGGTCGGGGCGGCGCTGAAGCGTGCTTTCGCCGCCGGATCGGTGCGGCGCGAAGAGGTCTTCGTCATGACGAAGCTGTGGAACGGCGAT
>JASHUO010000702.1 GCA_030039975.1 Alphaproteobacteria bacterium | reverse complement strand
CGGATGCCGGTATTGCGCGCCGCGGCCGCACCGCGATTCGCGTCGTGCCGCACCATGCGCAGCCGCGAATCGGCGCATCGCGCCGCCTCAGCCGCCGTGCCGTCGCTCGAGCCGTCATCGACGACGATGATCTCGAAATCGTCGAAGGATTGGCGCAGCACGCTGTCGACGGCGCGCCGGAGAACGGTCGCACGGTTGTAGGCGGGAATGATGACGCTGACGAGCGGCACGGGAGCCGAGTTCAACAAAAATCGCGCCGCGATGCAACCGTGGGTCAGCCTGGCTGCCGGGGGGATTTACGCTTCGGCGAGGGCGCGCGCGAACACGTTGCGATCGACATTGCCACCGGAGGCGATGACCGCCACCGTCTTGCTCCGGGCGTCGATCTTGCCCGCGAGCACCACCGCCAAGGCCGCAGCGCCACCGGGCTCGACCACCAGCTTGAGGTCGGCGAAGGCGACAGCGATGGCCTGCAGGACCTCGGCGTCGCTCACGGCGAAACCGCCGGCCAGGAGACGCTGCCCGAGGGCGAACGTGATCTCGCCCGGCATCGGCGCCAGCAGCGCATCGCAGATCGAGCGCGCCGCCGGATCATTGGCGAGGCGATGGCCGGAAGCGAGCGAGCGGCGCCAATCATCGGCCGCCTCGGGCTCGGCGGTGTACACCTTGGTTGCGGGACTCTCCGCGGCGAGCGCGAGCGCGCAGCCGGTGACGAGCCCGCCGCCGCTCACCGGCACCACCAGCGCATCGAGACTCGCGCCCAGCGCCTTCGCCTGCGCCGCGATCTCGAGCCCGGCGGTGCCTTGACCGGCGATGACGCGTGCATCGTCGAAAGGCGGCACAAGGCTCGCGCCGCGTTCCGTCGCGATCCGCGCGCCGATGGCCTCGCGGCTCTCGCGCCAGCGGTCGTAAAGCACCACCTCGGCGCCGTAGCCGCGCGTATTCGCCACCTTGATCGCCGGGGCGTCGGCCGGCATGACGATGATCGCGGGAATGCCGAGAAGCTGCGCCGCCGCCGCCACGCCTTGCGCATGATTGCCCGAGGAGAAGGCGACGACGCCGGCGCGGCGCTGGCCCTCGTCGAGCTGCAGAAGGGCGTTCATCGCGCCGCGAAACTTGAAAGAGCCGGTGCGCTGCAGCGTCTCGGCCTTGACCAAGAGACGGAGCCCCAGCCGCGCGTTGAGCAGGGGCGATTCGATCAGCGGCGTTGCGACGATACGGCCGGCAAGGCGCACCGCGGCAGCGCGAACCTCGCCGATGCCGGGCAGCTCAGAAGCGGCGGACGAAGTCATCGACGGCGGCGGCCTCGGGTTCGTTGAGCGTCGGCGCATGGCCGGCATTGGTGACGGTAACACGCTGCAGGTCGGGCTTGGCAAGCGCCATGCGCTCGAAGGTTTCGGCCGAGAGCACATCGGACAGATCGCCGCGCAGCGCCAGCACCGGGAGACGTCGAAGCGCCCGGAAATAAGGCCAAAGGTCGGGAACCGCACTCTTCGCGCGGGCCAGCGGCTTGGCGACGTTGAGATCCCAGTCGAAGTGCAAGAGGCCGTCGCTCCCTTCGCGATAGGTGGCGCGCGCAAACCTGAGCCAGCCGTCGTCGGAGCGGATCGACAGCGTCGGCAACAGCTCCCGCAAATGGCGCGCCGCGCTCGGCCAATCCGGTTGCGGCTGGTCGATGCCGATGTAGTCGAGGATGCGGCTGACGCCGTTGGCGGCGACCTCGGGTCCGAAATCGTTGAGCACGACGGCCGCGACCGCCGTCAGCTTGATCACGGCGAGCCCCATCGCCAGCGCCGCTCCCATGGAGGTGCCGACGACGACGACGCGCTCGATCCCGGCAGCGGCGATGAGATGCCCGATGTCGTTGACATAGACGAAGGGATCGTAGTTGCGCCAGTCGGTGTCGTGCGCGGAGCGGCCGCGGCCGCGATAGTCGGGACAGATCACCCGGCGCTCGCCGGCATGGCGTTCGGCGAAATCGGCGAAATCGGCGCTGTTGCGCACGAGGCCGGTAAGACACAGCAGCGGCAGGCGCGGCGACAGCGGATCGCCATAGTCGCGGAAATAGAGCTGCAGCCCGTCTTGCGCCGTCAAATTCCGTTCGCGATAGCGGGTCATCGGATGCCGAGCAAGGGCGGCAGCGCGTCGAGCCCGGTGATCTCGGCGACCGGCTGCGCCGGCAAGCGCTCGCGCGGCGCGCCGGCGCGGTTGGTCCAGACCGCCGTGAAGCCGAAGCTCGCCGCGCCCGCCGCGTCCCAGCCATTCGACGAGACGAAGCAGACGCGCTCCGCCGGGAGGCCGAGCCGTCGCGTCGCCAATTCGTAGACGCGGCGATCGGGCTTGTAGATGCCGACATCCTCGACCGAGAGGACATGGTCGAGAAGCCCGGAAAGGCCGGCCGATTGGGTCGCGGCGGCGAGCATGCGCGGCGAGCCGTTGGACAGGATGGCCGCCGGGCGCCGCGCCCGGCGCAGCGCCTCCAGCATGCCCTTCGCGTCGGGATAAGCGTCGACGGTGAGAAACGCCTCCATCAGCCGCTCGCGCAGCCCCGGCGCGGCAATGCCGAGCTGCGCCATGGCATAGTCGAGCGCTTCGCCGGTGACCTGCCAGAAATCGGCATGCCGGTCCATCAGGCTGCGCAGCCAGCTATATTCGAGCTGGCGCGTGCGCCAGAGCGCGCTGAGCGCGTCCGCCCGCTCGCCCAGAGCGTCGGCACAGCGGCGCGCAGCCGAAGCGAGGTCGAACAAGGTCCCATAGGCGTCGAAGACGCAGGCTTTGGTGTCGGCGAGCGAGCGATCGGTCATGGCGGGCCTCCGCAGCAGCGAGGCGGAGATAAGGCCGGCAGGGTCACCTTTTCAAGTCGCTGGCGAGCGAGAAGGCGAGACCGCGATCGCCAAGACGCAGCCGGTAGATTTGCAGGTTCTCCAGGACGCGCTGAACGTAGTTGCGCGTCTCGTCCAGCGGGATCGATTCGATCCAGTCGATGACGTCGATGTTCTTGGCGCGGGGATCGCCGTAATCATGGATCCACTGCCGGACGCGCGACGGGCCGGCATTGTAGGCGGCGATCGCCAGCACATAGGAGCCGGAGAAATCGCCGAGCAGCCCGTCGAGATAATGGCGGCCGATGATGATGTTGTAATGCGCATCGGTCAGCAGCCGGTTCTCCGAGAACGGCATATGCAGCGATTTGGCGATGTGGCTCGCCGTTGCCGGCATAAGCTGCATCATGCCGCGCGCGCCGGCCGTGCTCACCGCTTCGCGGTCGAAGGCGCTTTCCTGCCGGGTCATGGCCAGGACCAGGGGCCGCTCGACCCCGGCGCCGCCCGGTGGCAGCGCGGTGATGGGGTAGCCCTCGTCGATGAGCGTGACGCCGGCATAGCTCGCCTTCTTGGCGACGGCGATGGCGAGATCGGGACGGTCGAGCCTGACGACGAGATGCGACAGCAGGACGTGATCGGCCGGCACCTTCGCCGTCTCGCTGATGCGCTTGGCGAACGGGCCGATCTCGTCCTTGGCGCCGACCTCTGCGAGATCGCGCATCACCCGGACCAGCTCGCGCTTGTCGAAGGCCGCTACGTCCGCCGGCGTCGGCTTCGGCTCGGCGATGCTCCGCACGATATCGGGCTCGCCCAGCGCGGTCGCGGCAAGCTGGCCGTAGTAGGTCGTGACCTGAACGGCGGCGGTGCCGTACCACGCGGCCGCGAGCTGCTTAAAGCCCATCGCGTTGGCGGCGCGCCCGGCCCAGTAGGCGCCGCGCGCGATGCTTACCGGCAGCTTCACCGCGTCATAGAGCTTGACGAAGTGGTTATAGGCGACGTCCGGCTCGCGCAGAAAGCGCAGCGCCACCCAGCCGGCGAAGAATTCGAGCTCGGCGAAGACCGGACCGCTGGTGAGCCCGTGGCGCGTGGCGAGGCGGTAGGCGAGCGAGATATCGCCCACCGCAAGCGCATGGCGCGCCAGGGTCTCGCGCTCGCTCGCCCAGGCCGCCGGTCGCACGAGATCCTGCGGCGGATGGTCGAGGATGGCGATCGCGTCGTCGAAATGCTCTTTGCGCGTGCGCCAGCGCATGCGCTCGAAGAGCAGGCCGGGATCGTTCTGGAGTGCCGGCGGGACGCGCGCCACCAGCCGCTCGATCCCAGGCTCCATCGCTGCCAGACGGATGCGGGCATCGGCCAGGGCGCGATGATCGGGATCGACCCTCGCCATCATGCGCCGCGCCGCCTCGACCTGGCCGTCCCACAGCAGGCGGTCGAGCCGCGCCACATTGTCGGCGGGGCGCAGAACGCCGTGATAGCGCTGCAACACCGTCTTCTCTTCGAAGGCGGTGAAGTCGCAATTGATCCAGGTGTCGCGGATGCGGGCGAGGCCCTCCTGCTCGTGGCCTTCGGCGATCAGGATATCGCCCAGCTTGAACTTGCCGGCGGGCGTGACCGGCGGAAAGCGGTCGAACCACTGCGCCAGCTTCTGATCGGAGACGCCGACCATCGCTTCCTCGGCATGCGCGCGCATCGCCAGCTGGCCCGGCCAGTCGGGATTTTGGGTGATGAAGTCGGTGAAATCGGTGAAGCTGGCGCCGCTCGCCCCGCGCGTCAGGTTCATCCACCACAGCGTCTTGGCGAGGAGGCGGTCATGCGCCTTGTCGACGCGCTGCCCGGCGTAGGCCCAGTTGCCGCTTCGCGCCGCTTGGAAGGCCTCGCGGTAGATCTGCCGGTCGGCATCGCTCAGGGCCCGCGCCGGCGCAGCGGAGGCGAAGAGCAGCAACGACATCAGCAGTAAACGGGCCAGCCGCCGAACCGGCATTGCAACTCCCGGGCGCCGCCAGCGTCCTGGCGCAAAACTCTAGGGCATTGTAACGGCACGCCGCTGGCAGACAAGCCGCGCTACCGATGGAATCATGGTTTAGAGCCGTCAACTTTCGGTAAATCCGGCGCGATATGTTGCCGCGCCCTGCCCTTGGGGCTATCGTCCGAGACTGAAGCCGGGAGGATTCCCATGTTCAAGGGCTCGATGGTCGCGCTCATCACACCGTTCCGCGACCGGAAGGTGGACGAGAAGGCCTTCCAGGAGTTCGTCGAGTGGCAGGTCGGGCAGGGGACGCATGGGCTCGTGCCCTGCGGCACCACCGGCGAGTCGCCGACCTTGAGCCATGCCGAGCACAAGCGCGTCGTCGAGCTCTGCGTCGAGGTGGCGCAGCGCCGGGTGCCGGTGATCGCCGGCACTGGCTCCAACTCGACGGAAGAGGCGATCGACTTCACCCGGGAAGCCAAGGCGGCGGGCGCCGATGGTGCCCTCATCGTCTGCCCTTATTACAACCGGCCGACCCAGGAAGGGCTTTACCAGCACTTCAAGGCGATCGCCGATGCCGTCGACCTGCCGATCATCATCTACAACATTCCGGTTCGCACCGCGGTCGATATGAGCGTCGCCACCATGGCGCGGCTCGCCAAGCTGCCCAATGTGGTCGGCGTCAAGGACGCGACCAACGATCTCGCTCGGCCTTTGCGCACGCGGCAGGCGATCGGTCCCGAGTTCTGCATGCTCTCCGGCGAGGATGTGACGGCGCTTGCCTTCAATGCGCAGGGCGGCGTCGGCTGCATCTCCGTCACCGCCAATGTCGCCCCGCGCGCTTGCG
>JASHUO010000701.1 GCA_030039975.1 Alphaproteobacteria bacterium | reverse complement strand
ACCGATCCCTTTCGGGTCTTTCGCCGGCAGCGGCCTGGCGTCGAAGATTTTCAGCTGTTTGCCGTCGAGCGTGGTCCATGCCCCCGGCGCCGGATTGCAGCCGCGGAGCAGCCGGTCGATCTGCTCCCACGGTTTGCCCCAATCGATTTTGGCGTTCTCGGCGCCGCAACGGCCTTCGTAGGTGGCCCTCGACTCGTCCTGTTTGACGCGCGGCGCCTTGCCGGCCTTTACCAAGTCGACCGATTCCATCATCGCATCGACGCCCATGGGAAACAGCCGGTCGAAATAGACCGTACCGAGCGTGTCGGTGTCGCTGATCGGCGTCTTCTTCTGGATCAGCACGTCGCCAGTATCGAGGCCGTTATCAGGCCAGAAGATCGACAGGCCGGTCTCCTTGTCGCCCTTGATGATCGGCCAGTTGATCGCACTCGCGCCACGATAGGCCGGCAGCAGAGACGGGTGATACTGGATCGAACCGTGGGTCGGGATGTTGAGGAACTCCTCCGGCACGAACAGCGTGACGAACGCCATCACCTGCAGATCCGGCTTGAGCGCTTTGAATTCTTCCCAGACCTCGGGCTTCTTGTAGGAGTCCGGCTGATGCACCGGCAATCCCGCGGCGAGTGCCGCCTCCTTCAGCGGGTCGGCCTTGGCGCCCGGCTTCTCCGGCGCGACATAGACGGCGACGACATTTTCGCCGCGCTTGAGCAGCGCTTCGAGCACCGCTTTACCGAACGCCTGCTGGCCGTGAACGACAATACGCATTGTGAAAACCTCTCCAAATCCTTGCCGTCATGCCCGCGAAGGCGGGCATCCAGTAAACCACCGACGGTTCGGCGATTACTGGGTCCCCGCTTTCGGACCCCTATCGCGCATGCGCGACGGGGCCCCTCGCGGGGACGACGGTCGAAATTACGCCGCCTTCGCCGGTTTTTCCGGCGCCGTGATCGCACCCGATGCTTTGATCTCGGCGACGTCCTTGTCGGAATAGCCGAGCACCTTACGCAACACTTCGTCGGTGTGCTCGCCGAGCAGCGGCGAACGCCGCACATCGGCGGGCGAATCCGACAATTTGACTGGATTGCCGACGGTCAAATATTTGCCGCGTCCCGGATGATCGACTTCTACGACCGTGCCGGTTGTGCGCAAGGAGGGTTCTTCGGCTAGCTCCCTCATCGACAGGATCGGCCCGACCGGAATGTCGTGCGCATTGCATTTATCCATGACCTCGAACTTGCTCATGGTCTTGGTCCACTCTTCGATGGTGTCGAAGATATACCGCAGCCGCGGCAGGCGCGCCGGCGGCGTGGCGTAATCCGGATCGGTCTTCCATTCCGGCTTGCCGATCAGATCGCAGATCGCTTCCCACACCGGGGCCTGAGTGATGAAATAAATGTAAGCGTTGGGATCGGTCTCCCAGCCCTTGCACTTGACGATCCAGCCCGGCTGGCCGCCGCCGGAATCGTTGCCGGCGCGCGGGGTCGCGTCGCCGAACGGGATGTTCTCGCCGTACTGGCTGTATTCGGTGAGCGGGCCGTGCTTGAGCCGCTGCTGGTCGCGCAATTTCACGCGCGCCAGGTTGAGCACGCCGTCCTGCATGGCACACAGCACTTTCTGGCCGCGGCCGGTGCGGACCCGCTGGTAGAGCGCAGTGACGATGCCGAGCGCGAGGTGCAATCCGGTGCCGGAATCGCCGATCTGCGCGCCGGTCACGAGCGGCGGCCCGTCGCGGAAGCCGGTGGTCGACGCCGAGCCGCCGGCGCATTGCGCGACGTTCTCGTAGACCTTGCACTCCTCATAGGGGCCGGGTCCGAAGCCCTTGACCGAGGCGACGATCATGCGCGGATTGAGCTGATGAATGCGCTCCCAGCCGAAGCCCATGCGGTCGAGGACGCCGGGGGCGAAATTCTCGACCAGCACATCGCAATGCTTCACCAGGGCCTCCAGCACCTTCTTGCCCCGGGCATTCTTGGCATCGAGCGTGATCGACCGCTTGTTGTGGTTGAGCATGGTGAAATAGAGGCTGTCGACATCGGGGATGTCGCGCAGCTGCCCGCGCGTGATGTCGCCTTCGCCCGGCCGTTCCACCTTGATCACGTCGGCGCCGAACCAGGCGAGGAGCTGGGTGCAGGTCGGACCCGACTGGACATGGGTGAAGTCCAGAATGCGCACGCCGTCCAGTGCTTTGCCCATTGTGTCTCTCCGAGCTTCCGTCATTGCGTTCCTCTCAAGCGCGCTATTTCTTGCCCAGCGCGCTCTTCGGATTGAGATTGCCGATACGGCCGCTCTCGCTGCCCGCGGCCGGGTCGATCACCGCATTGATGAGGGTGGGCCTGCCCGAGGCCAGAGCCGCGCCGACGGCGCGCCTCAGCTCGTCGGGGGTTTGAGCCTGCACGCCGACGCCGCCGAAGGCTTCGATGATCTTGTCGTAGCGCGCGCCTTTGACGAAGACGGTCGTCGCCGGATCCGATCCGCCAAGCGGATTGACGTCGGTGCCGCGGTAGATGCCGTCATTGTTGAAGACGACGATGCAGACCGGCAGGTGGTACCGGCAGATCGTCTCCACCTCCATGCCGCAGAAGCCGAAGGCGCTGTCGCCTTCCACTGCGAGCACGGGCTTGCCGGTTTCGACAGCAGCGGCGATGGCCTGGCCCATGCCGACGCCCATCACGCCCCAGGTGCCGACGTCGAGGCGCCGGCGCGGCTTGTACATGTCGATGACGCCGCGCGCCAGGTCGAGCGTGTTGGCGCCTTCGTTGACCAGGATCGCGTCCGGATGCTCCTTGACGACGGTGCGCAACACACCCAGGGCGCCGTGATAGTCCATCGGCGAATTGTTGTTCATCAGGCGCGGGGCCATCTTGGCGACGTTTTCCTCGCGCTTCGCCTTGACGGCGTTGGTCCAGTCGGCCGGCGGCGCCGGCCAGGTGCCGCCCATCCCTTCGACCAGCGCCGCGACGCAGGAGCCGATATCGCCCACCACCGGTGCGGCGATTTCGACGTTGCTGTCCATTTCCCGGGGCTCGATGTCGATGTGGATGAACTGCTTCGCGGCCTCGCCCCAGGTTTTGCCCTTGCCGTGCGACAACAGCCAGTTGAGGCGGGCGCCGATCAGCATCACGACGTCGGCATCCCTTAACACGGTCGAGCGGGCGGCGCCGGCGCATTGCGGATGCGTATCCGGCAGCAGGCCCTTGGCCATGCTCATCGGCAGGAAGGGCACGCCGCTCTTCTCGACCAGCGTCCGGATCGCATCGTCGGCCTGGGCATAGGCCGCGCCTTTGCCGAGGATGATCAGCGGCCGCTTGGCGGATTTGAGGATGTCGAGCGCGCGCTTGATGGCGGAGGGTGCCGGGATCTGCGCCGGGGCCGCATCGATGACCTTGACCAGCGACTTCCGGCCGGCCTCGGCATTCATGACCTGGCCAAACAGCTTGGCCGGCAGGTCGAGATAGACGCCGCCCGGACGCCCCGAGACGGCAGCGCGGATAGCGCGGGCGAGGCCAATGCCGATATCGGCGGCATGCAGCACGCGAAATGCTGCCTTGCACAGCGGCTTGGCGACGGCGAGTTGGTCCATCTCTTCATAGTCGCCCTGCTGCAGATCGACGATCTCGCGCTCGGACGAGCCCGAGATCAGGATCATCGGGAAGCAGTTGGTCGTGGCATGGGCAAGCGCCGTGAGGCCGTTGAGGAAGCCGGGCGCCGACACGGTGAGGCAGATCCCGGGCTTCTTGGTGAGGAAGCCGGCAATGGCGGCGGCATAGCCGGCATTCTGTTCGTGCCGGAACGAGAGCACGCGAATGCCCGCGGCCTGCGCCATGCGGCCGAAATCCGTGATCGGGATGCCGGGCACGCCGTAGACCGTGGTCAGGCCGTTGAGCTTCAGGGCGTCGATGACGAGGTGGAAGCCGTCGGTGAGCTCCGGCGTCTCGTCAGCCTTGCCCGCCGCCTGCTCTTTAAGCGTCGTGGCTTGCGTCATCAGGGCTGTCCTCCCTCCCTATCGTCTGATTGTCCGGCTTGCTCAGCTGAGGAAATTGCAGTGCTTCTCGACATGCCGGGCGAGGTCGAGCGTGTGCTGGCGGGCGAGCTTTTCGGCAAGCTCGGTCTCGCGGCGCTCGAGCGCTTCGATGATCTTGAAATGATCGACGATCGAGCGCGCGGCGCGGTTGTCCTGGCCGATGGTCATCTGGCGAATGGCGCGGACATGAATGAAGAGATTCTCGGTCATGTCGGCGATGCACTGATTGCCGCTCATCCGGATGATCGATTGATGGAAGCGGATATTCGCGTCCGAGTATTCATCGAGATGGCCTTCGGGCGAATGCCCTTCGCCCTGGAATTCGTCGAAGAGATGCCGCAGCGCGGCAATCTCCGCATCGCCGGCGTGAAGCGTGATGAGCCGCGCGGCGAGGCTCTCCAGTGCCGCCCAGACCTCGATCATCTCGATGATCTCGCGCTTGGTCTTGCGCACGACGAAAATGCCGCGCCGCGGCAGCGTCTTGACAAAGCCCTCCTGCTCCAGGAGCGTCATCGCCTCGCGGATCGGCGTGCGCGAGACGCCGAGATCCTGCGACAATTGCCGCTCGTCGAGGCGGATCTCGTGCGGCTGGGCGTAGATGTTGACCGAGGTGATGGCCTGCTTCAGGGCGTGATAGGCCTGGGTGCGAAAGCTGGATTGCGTATCGATCGGCTTTACGTCCAATCGCGGTGTCGCCACGGTGCCCTGCCTCCTCGCCGATCGGTTTGTTTCTGATATGCCAGATTAATGTATCTGGCATATCAGATTTGTCAATTTCTCACTCTTAGCTCAAATGCTGTGCATTGGTTTTTGCAGCGGGAGGCCAACCGGGCTACTGTCGCCGCGCCGCAAAATGACGCGCATTCGTCTAAAACTCTACGTTGCATATCCCTGGCGATGCACGCGTGGCGTGCGGCCCGGGGCGCTGCTATTGTCCGGAAGTGTGGCTTCCACCAGAGCGCGAGGGGGACGTAAGCTCGCGCAGTATTTCCGCCCCTCCGCGACACTCCGGGGCACCACGCCGAAGGCCCGAGGACTTCAGCACTTTGTCGCGGCGCGAAGCGGCGCGCCTCGAGGCCACGCCCGATGGGGGCGCCAGCGATCGCGAGCGGAGGAGGCGCGAGCGCGTCGATGACGGCGGCGACTGCCAGACACAGCGAAGAGGCGCGGCTCGCCGCGGCTGACCGGATCGACGGCCTCGAGCACGAGCCGGAAGCGGCGTTCGACCGTGTCGCGCGGCTGGCGCAGCTGCTCTTCGGCACGCCGATGGCGCTGGTGACCTTCGCCGTCGCCAACCGCCACCGGGTCATCGCCCGCGCCGGCGCCGATGGCGACGCGATCCCCTTCGCCCAGGAGTTCTGGGACCACACGGTTTGCGAGGAAACGGCGCTGGTGGTGCCGGATACGCGGCTCGATGCGCGTTTCGCCGACGGCCCGGCGGCACGGGCGGGCGCCATCCTGTTCTATGCCGGCGCGCCGCTGATCGGCGCCGACGGCTCCTGCATCGGTGCGCTCTCGGTCATCGACCACATGCCGCGGCCCGATATCGGCCCGGCGGCGCGCGAGCACCTGGAAGGGCTGGCCGCGATGCTGGTCGGCGAGATCGAGCGGCGCGAGGCCGAACGGCGCCTTGCCGCCGAGCGCGATGCGCGCAGCCTCGCCGAAGCGCGCCTCAAGCTCCTCGGCGACCTCACCGAAGCGGCGCTCGCGGCCGCCGATTTCAAGGCCGCGATGCGCGCCTGCCTGCATCTCATCGCCGAGCATGTCGCCGCCGATTGCGCGCTCGCCTACGGCACCGCACCCCATGCCACCTATTGCGAGCTCGAGGCGGAATACGTGGCGCCGGGAAGCGGCGCCGAAAGCTATGTCCAGTTCATCCGCCGCCTGTCCATGCGCGAGGACAATTCGATCGCCGGCGCTTCGGTCATGCACCAACGGTTGATGGCCGTGACCGATCTCTCAGCCCTCGATTTCAGCCGCTATCCCTCGACTCAGGCCGCGCTGGAGAACGGCTTCACCAGCCTGCTCTGCGTGCCGTTCGAGAATGCCGGGGCGAAATTCGGCCTCGCCTTCTTCTTCCGCCGCCCGCTCCGCGACATGAGCGAGGTGGCGGAGACGATCCACAGCCTCTCCGGCAAGGTGCGCGACCTGCTGGCGAGGAAGCGCGCCGAAGAGCGCATCGCGCTGCTGCAATCCGTGGTGCTCAACGCCAATGACGCGGTGATGATCGCCGAGGCGGCGTCGGGGCCGGCCGGAACGCCGCGCCTCGTCTATGTCAACCGCTCCTTCACCGCGCTGACGCTCTACGAGCCGGAGGAGGTGCTGGGACGCTCGCCCAACTTCCTGCACGGCCCGGCCACCGATCCGGTGGCGGTGGAGCGGCTCGCCGCGGCGGCGGCGCGCTGGGAGCCGCTGCGCGTCGAGATGCTCAACTACCGCAAGGACGGCAGCGAGTTCTGGGCCGAGATCGACGTGGCCCCGGTGGCCGACGCCAATGGCTGGTATACCCATTGGATCGCGATCCTGCGCGACACGACGCAGCGCAAGCATGCCGAGGAGCGGCTCCGCGAGCGCGAGCGCGAGCTGCGCCAGCTCGCCGAGCGGCAGGCGGAGATCCTCGATGCGCTGCCGGCGCATGTGGCGCTGCTCGACCGCGAGGGGCGCATCCTTTCGGTGAGCCGCAGCTGGCACGACTTCGCTGCCGCGAGCGGCGTCGACGCGCCCGCGCCGGTCGGCGGCAGCTATTTCGATTTCTGCAACGCCACCTCCTGGGGCGAGGTCGGCAAGGCGGTCGTCGACGGGCTCTCGCTCGTGCTCGCGGGGCGCCAGCAGCAGTTCAGCATCGACCATCCCTGCGAGCAGGGCGCGTTCCGCCGCTGGTACCGGCTCATCGCCGCGCCGCTCGCGGTCGGCCGCGCCGGCGGCGCGGTGGTGATGCATCTCGACGTCACCTCCAACAAGCTCGCCGAGGAGGCGCTGCGGCGCGAGAAGGAATTCTCCGAATTCCTGATCAAGAGCAGCACCGAAGGCATCGTCGTGTTCGACCGGGAATTCCGCGTCACGCTGTGGAATCCCGGCATCGAGCGCATCACCGGCATGAGCGCCGAGCAGGTGCTCGGCCAGCGCATCTTCAAGGTGCTCGCCTTCGCCCTCGGCACGCCCGGAGAGACGGCGATGCGCGGTACGCTCGAAGGCAGCGAGTGCTCGCTCGACGATCAGCGCTACAGCATCGCCGAGACCGGACGCGAGGGCTTCTTCGAAGGCTATTTCGCGCCGCTCTACAGCCGCGGCCGCGAGGTCATCGGCGGCATCGGCTTCCTGCGCGAGACGACCGAGCGCCGGCGCATCGAGGATGCGCTGCGCCAGTCGCAGAAGATGGAGGCGGTGGGCCAGCTCACCGGCGGCATCGCGCACGACTTCAACAACATGCTCACGGTCATTGCCGGCAATCTCGAGCTGCTCGAGACCAAGATCGGCGACCGGCCGCGCCTTTTGCGCCTGGTCAATTCGGCGGCGCTGGCGGCGAGCCGCGCCGAAAAGCTGACGCAGCAGCTGCTCACCTTCTCGCGCCGCCAGCAATTGCGGCCGCAATCGATCGACTTCAACCAGATCGTCATCGGCATGGACGATCTGCTGCATCGTACCGTCGGCGAGCATATCGAGATCCGAAAACAGCTTGCCGCCGAGCTGTGGCCGGCCCTCGCCGATCCCAACCAGATCGAGACGGCGCTGCTCAATCTGATCCTCAACGCGCGCGATGCCATCCGTCACACCGGCCGGATCACGATCGAGACCGGCAACGCCGTGGTCAGCACCGCGGAGGGCGATCTGGCGCCCGGCTCCTATGCGATCCTCGCCGTCTCCGACACCGGCCAGGGCATGTCGGACGATGTGTTGGCGCATGTCTTCGAGCCGTTCTTCACGACCAAGGAAGTCGGCAAGGGCACCGGCCTCGGCCTCGCCCAGGTCTATGGCTTCGTCAAGCAATCCTCCGGCCATGTGCGGATCGAGAGCCGCCTCGGCGCCGGCACCACGGTGCGGCTCTACCTGCCGCGCGCCGAAGGCGCCGGCGTCACCGCCGGCATGGCGCCGGCGCGCGCGCAGCAATACCGCGGCACCGAAACGGTGCTGGTGGTCGAGGATGATCACGGCGTCCGCGATTTCGCGGTCTCGGTGCTGCGCGAGCTCGGCTACCACGTGCTCGAAGCGGCGAATGGCGACAGCGCGCTCGGCGTCATCGAGGCGACGGACGGCATCGACCTCCTCTTCACCGACGTGGTGATGCCGGGGGCGCTCAACGGCGTCGACCTCGCCAAAGCCGCGCTGGAGCGCCGGCTGGATCAGCGCGTCCTCTTCACCTCGGGCTATACGACGCGGCTGGTCGAGAAGGAATGGCCGGCGCATCGCGCCGATCTCTTGCGCAAACCCTACCGTTCCATCGACCTGGCGCAGCGCGTCCGCGCCGCCCTCGACCGCTCCCCCGCTTCGGCGGAGTAGCGCGGCGCCGCCGCGAGCAGCATCGCTGCAAATTCCTTGAAGAACTGCAGTTGCATCCGCTTCATCGCTTCTCCGCCGCCGCCAGATAGCGCTCGAAGCTGGCCTGATCCGTGAACACCTCGGCGGCAAAGCCGGCTTGCCGCGCCGCGGCCACGTTCTCAGGCTTGTCGTCGATGAAGAGCGAGTGTGCCGGGTCGATCCCGGCGCGGTCTGCGACGAGGCGGAAGGCGCTCAGCGCCGGCTTGGCATCGCCCATCTCATAGCTCAGATGGGCTTCAAGACGTCCGAGCCGGTCGTGGCTCAGCCGCACCAGGTAGTCCCAGTGCTCGCGGTTGGTGTTGGAAAAGAGCAGCACGCGGCGCGCGGCGGCAAGGCGCTCGACATAGTCGAGCATCGCTGCGTCGATCCCGAGATGGCAGCACCATTCGGCGCAGAACTCGTCCCAGCCCGCGGCATAGCCTGCCTCCTGGCGCAGCCGCTCGTGGAGATGCGAGATCGGCAGCTTGCCCTGCTCGTAGCGCGGATCGCGCGCCGCGGCGGCGACGGTTTCGGGCGGCAAGGCCGGGCGGCAACGCGCCGCCAGGACGCGATAGAGCACGTCGTTATCATGCGGCACGATTACGCCGCCGAGATCGAAGACCAGTGCCGCAAATTCTGCCATCGTCGAAAACATCTCCCGCTGCCTGCGAGGCTGCTTAGCACGGGCGCCGGCGAGCGTGGAGAAGATTCGCCCACATCTTCTGCTTGACAAGCCGCGGCGCGGCGCTTACGCGTTCGCCGCTCTCCCGCCACCTCGCTTTGGGTTCCCGCCATGCCTCTCGATCAGAAGCACGCGACCTTCTCCGGCCGCATGGTCATCGTCGGCTTCGGCAGCATCGGACAAGGCGCGTTGCCGCTGCTGCTCCGGCACATCGCCATCGATCCGTCACAAATCACCATCGTCACCGCCGAGGAGCGCGGCCATGACGAGGCAAAGGCGCTCGGCATTCGTTTCATCCTCGAGCCGTTGACGCGCAACAACTATGTAAGGGTGCTGGAGCCGCTGTTGGGCGCCGGAGATTTTCTGGTCAATGTCTCCGTCGAGGTGTCAAGCGTCGCCCTTGTCGAGCTGTGCCGGCGGCTGGGCGCGCTCTATCTCGACACCTGCATCGAGCCTTGGCCGGGCGGCTACACCGATCCTTCGCTGTCGCCGTCGCTGCGCTCCAACTATGCACTGCGCGAGAGCGCGCTGAAGCTGCGTCAGAAGGGAGCGCCGACGGCGGTGCTGACCCATGGCGCCAATCCCGGCCTGGTCTCGCACCTCGTCAAGGAGGCGCTGCTCAACATCGCGGCGGATACGGGAGTCGCGACGGCGACGCCCAAGAGCCGTGCCGAATGGGCGGCGCTCGGAGCGCAGCTCGGCGTCAAGGTCATCCACGTCGCCGAGCGCGACACACAGATATCGCTAAAACCCAAGCGGCGCGGCGAGTTCATCAACACCTGGTCGATCGACGGTTTCGTCGGCGAGGGGCAGCAGCCGGCCGAGCTTGGCTGGGGCAGCCATGAGCGGCATCTTCCGGCCGATGGCCGGCGCCATGAATTCGGCCCGGATTGCGCGATCTATCTGCTGCGCCCCGGCGCCTCGACGCGGGTCAGGACCTGGACGCCGCTGGAAGGGCCGTTCCATGGCTTCCTCATCACCCATAACGAGGCGATCTCGATCGCGGATTATTTCACGCTGCGCGACGGCGACCGGCTGCGCTACCGCCCGACCGTGCACTACGCCTATCACCCCTGCGACGGCGCCGTGCTTTCCGTGCACGAGCTCGCCGGCAAGAACTGGCATCTCCAGCCGCACAAGCGGCTCATGGTCGACGAGATCAGCGAGGGCATCGACGAACTCGGCGTGCTGCTCATGGGCCACGCCAAAGGCGCCTATTGGTTTGGCTCGCGGCTCTCGATCGACGAGGCGCGCAAGCTCGCTCCCTACAACAATGCCACCAGCCTGCAGGTGACCGTGGCGGTGCTGGCCGGCGTCGTCTGGGCGCTCGAAAATCCGCGCGCCGGGGTCGTCGAGGCGGACGAGATGGATTTCGGGCGCTGCCTGGCGATCATGCGGCCTTATCTCGGCAGCGTCGTCGGTGCCTATAGCGACTGGACGCCGCTCCAGGACCGCGGCCAGCTCTTCCCCGAGGATCTGGACGAGGCCGATCCCTGGCAGTTCAAGAATTTCCGCGTCGTTTGATCGCCTGCACCGTCGGCCGCGCGGCGGGCGCCAAGCCATTGGCGCCTGGCGCGCCGGGGCGCGGCAATCGAGCGCGGGATAATCCAACAAAAGGCTCTGAACGCGCGTAGTAAAGGAAAATTAACCGCCCTCCACTACTTTGGTTATTATTTCGGGGGGTCTGGTGCAACCGCTTGACCGCGACAAGCGCCTCACCATGCGCGCGCTGCATCATTGGCGAGCCATCCTGGGAAGCCGGGCCTTCCCGCGGTCGGTCGATGTCGATCCGGCGTCGTTGGGCGATGATTGGCACAATTGCCTCCTCATCGGTCTCAAGACGCCGCTCGAGCGCTCGCACTTCGTCCATGTCGGGTGCAACCTCTGCCATCCCGCCGGGACCGTTTTCACCGGTCGCCCGCTGGCGGATTGTCTCGAGCACACGGTGCTGCGCGAGGCGACATCCTACATCGCGCGCGTCCTCGACAGGCAGGTGCCGATCGGCGTCGGCGGCTCGATTGCGCAGGGTGACAAAGCGTTCCTCTATCGCAGCATTCTGATGCCCTTGTCCGATAATGCGGGCGCCATCGATGCCATCTTCGGCGCCGCCAGCTTTCGCGAGGTCTGCTGCAGCGACGAGGAGTACCCGTCGTGAGCGCACGGCGCGCCGTCACCTTCGAGGTCCGCAAATATGCGGAAGGGCGCTGGCTGATCGACTCGATCTTCGACGATCAAGCGCTGGCGGTGCAGGAAGCGGAATACCTCGTCAACGCCTTCAAAACACTGATGGCCGTGCGCGTCATCGCCGTCTCCGAGGGGGAGGGCGAATATCGGGAATGGCCGATCTTCAAATACGAGAACGGCAAAGCGACCCGCACCGCGCCGCGACCCGAGGAGCGCCGCATCAAAGCGACAGCGGCGACGCCCGCCAACCAATCGCGCGATTTCGAGAAGCGCAGCGCCGCCGAGCGTGCCAGGCCGCGCCGGCGTTCCTTCGATTGGGTCTACTATGCCAGACTCACCTTCGGCATGATCGTGGTCATCGGCGCGGCCATCATCGGCGTCGCCATCCTGAGAAGCATCTCCTGACCGATACGACCGCAACTCACGGCAATCTTGCGGCGGCGCCGACAGGCGCCTCGGCGATGGTTCGCCCGCATCGGCTGTCCCCAAGCCGATGCCCAGGGGAACCGTTAACCTTGTATTACGGTTTCATGACGGTAATGTTTGGCAGGTATCCAGCGAAGATTCTCGGGCGAGCGCCGCGCGAGGGCTCCAACGGCTCCTACGCAGCTGAGCGGGCGATCTGCCAGCCGCAAGAGTGAATTTGGTGATCGACCATGCGGACAGCATCAGGAACGGTCTTCGAAAAATCGCACGTCCTGCCGACGCGCCAGCCGCGGCTTCAGTCGGGTGCGCTGGCTTATCGGGTCGAACGGCACGGCAAGGTGCGCGTTCTGCTCGTCAGGACGCGCCGCTCGAAGCGCTGGAGCATTCCCAAGGGCGAACTGAAGCCGGCACTGTCGATGCCGGAAAACGCAGCCAACGAAGCCTTCGAGGAGGCCGGCGTCAGAGGCGAGGTCGCCACGGCATCGTCAGGGATGTACCGCAGGACGAAGCGCACGTGGTATGGCGATGCGATCATCGAAATTTGGGTCTATCGCCTGCGCGTCACCGAGCAGCTCAGGCAATTTCCGGAAAAGGGGCAGCGCGAAACCAAATGGGTCTCGTGCAGCACCGCCGCGAAAATGCTGCGGGAGCCGCTGCTCGCGGAGCTCTGCCTCGCTCTTCGCCGCCGCGCCCTGCAATAGCCTCGACGGGGGCGCGGTAGCGACGCTCCCTCACCGCAGCAGACTTGTCATAGCCCGCGTCGCTCAGAAGCGGTGGGCACAGCGTTGGCCCAAGCTGAGCGTCAACGGCCTAACCAACTGACGACGCGCCGCCGCTCCCTGGCCGCGCGGGCTTTTGGGTGGCGGTCTCCCATGATAGGATTCTGCGCTTCGCGGAGGTCGGCAATGGCTAGACCGCCGGTGACGGACATCGACGAGGCCAGGCGGCGGCGGTCGAAGAGCGACCCCAATGCCCGGCTGGCTGAGTTTGCGCTCACGCAATGTGAGCAGGCGATGCTCGAGCGCGATTGGGACCGGTTCGACCGCTGGTTCCGCATCCACCAGCGGGTACGGCCCCGTTCCGTGTCTCGCGCCGCGCCGGTGCCCCTGCGCGTGGACGGGGCGAAATCGCTTCCCGCGGCGAGCGCCGCGGCAGGACACCGCCTGCGCGCAGCGGCCACCCTGCGCTGGGCGAAGATCGCGGCGGCGCTCCTGGTTCTGACGGTCGTCGCGCCCGTGCCGGGGAGGACGATCACCCATTCCTCGTCAAATGAGGGCACCATCATCGCCTCGACGATGCTGCCCGATCTCAGCGATCAGTCTCTCTACGTGGCGGTGGTCGGCGGGCGCGTGCCGCCGGACGGGACCAGCCTCACATCGTCGTCGGACGAATTCTTCTTCCAGCTCGCGGGCAGAACCGAGTTCGCGCTAGACGGCTTCTCTGGTGTCATGGACGCCGGCCAAGCGGTCTTCGTCCCGCACGGCGCCCGAGTGACGCTGAGGCCGGAACTCCACCAGACGTCCAGATACCTCCGCTTCATGCTGACGGACGACAAAGGTCGCGGAACCATCGATATGCCGGCCCCGGGCGAGAGAGTGATTTACAGCACCGGTGCACCGATCCACGGCCGCTGGCCCGGCAGGTACGTGCTCGACCTGATCAAGGTGACACTGCCGGAGCAGGCGCCTCCGGATCCGCCGCATCGCCGCTCCGGCGCGGCGCTCCATCTGGTCCTGTCCGGTTTTGGGGCGGAGACGGCGGATGGCGCCACGGTCGCGCGGAGTCCAGGCTCCGTGTCGTTCGAGCCGGGCTCGCTCGTCTACCAATGGAGCAATCCCGGCAGCCGGCCGCTGACCTACCTGGTATTCAACTTCAATCCGGCGGGCGAAGACGCTGTGCTCGCTGCACGGTAGGGAGAGCCGGGCACGCCATTCAGATCTTGTGTGTCGAGAGCAGCAGGCTGGTCTCGGAATTGGCGATTCCCTTGATGAGGCGGATGCGCTGAAGCGCTTGGTCGAAGGCCTCGAGGCTGTCGACGCCGAGCTCGATCACGATGTCCCAACGGCCATTGGTGGTGTGCAGCGCCTGCACCTCCGGAATCCCGCGCAGCGCCTTGATCACGGCAGTGGCGTGTTCGCCCTCGACCGCCACCGTGGTGATGGCGCGCACGCGTTGCGGCTCCGCTTCCGGCTTGAGGCGCACGGTAAAGCCGCCGATGACGCCCGCGGCGATCAGGCGGTCGATGCGGTTCTGCACTGTGCCGCGCGAGACCTTGAGGAGATCGGCCAGCGTTGCCACCGGCAGCCGGGCATTGTCGCGCAACAGCGCGATCAGCCGTCGATCGGTGTCATCCATGGGCGCCTCGACAATCTGCCAATATTGGCTGTCGATATGTCATATTTCTCGCGCAATTTGTCAAGGATGCTAGCTTTTTGCTGACGCGCTGCGATCCGATAATCAGGGCGTGTCTGCCTTGCGGAGAATTCCCGTGCCGTCGAAGCCTGTGATGCTGCTGACCGACCCGGCGCATTTCGAGGTGTCCTACACGATCAATCCGTGGATGGCGCCCGGCGCCTGGGCGGCGGATCCGGCGGGCCATCGCGCCGCGGCCCGACGGAGCTTCCGCGCCCTCGCCGCGGCGCTGCGCGCGGCCGGAGCGCGGCTCGAGGTCATGCCGGGCGTCGCCGGCCTGCCGGATATGGTGTTTCCCGCCAATGCAGCGGTGGTGCTCGACGGCGCCGTGCTGGTTGCGCGCTTTCGCCATCCCGAGCGGCAGGGCGAGGAGCAGCATTTCAAAGACCAGTTCCGGGCGCTCATGCGGCGCGGCTTCTTCGACGAGGTCGCACAATTCCCGGCGCGTTGCTTTCAGGAGGGAGCCGGCGACTGCATCTGGGATGCGCGCCGCGGGCGGTTCTGGGCCGGCTACGGCCAGCGTTCGACACGGCAAGCGGCGGACGAAGTCGCCGCCTTCTTCGGCCAGGAGGTGACGGCGCTCGAACTCGTCTCGCCGCGCTTCTATCATCTCGATGTCTGCTTCTGTCCGTTGGGCGGCGGCGAGATCCTCTATTATCCGCCGGCGTTTTCGCCGGCCGCGCTTGCGGCAATCCGCGACAGCGTTGCGCCTCACGAGCTGATCGAGGCGACGGACGAGGACGCCCAGCGCTTCAACGTCAACGCCGTCAATATCGATGATCGCGTGGTGATGGCGAGCGCCTCGCCGCGGCTTGTGGCGCGGCTGGCGGAGCGCGGCTATCGCGTCGACGAGGTCGATCTTCGCCCGTTCATCCTATCCGGCGGCGCCGCTTATTGCATGACGCTGCGTCTCGACCGCCGCAGCAGCGCTGCCGGCGCGCTGCGCCGCGCCGCCGGATAATTCGAGCAAAGAGGTCCGCCATGACCATGACCGCCGATCCGATCGTCAGAGACGCTCCACCGCCAACTCGCGACCTTTATCTCGCCCTAGAGCAGGAATTCGGTGCGCGCAATTACAAGCCGTTCGATGTCGTGCTCAGCCGCGGCCTCGGCGTCTGGGTCTGGGATGTCGATGGCAAGCGCTATCTCGATTGCCTTTCGGCCTATTCCGCGGTCAATCAGGGGCATTGCCATCCGCGCATCCTCGCGGCGCTGACCGAGCAGGCCTCGCGGCTCGCCATCACCTCGCGCGCCTTCATGAACGACCAGCTGCCGCTGTTCTACAAAGAGCTCTGCGCCGCCACCCGCTCGCATCGGGTTCTGCCGATGAATTCGGGCGCCGAAGCGGTCGAAAGCGCGATCAAGGTGGTGCGCAAATGGGGCTACGCGGTGAAAGGCGTTCCCACGGACCGCGCCGAGGTCATCGTCTGCGCCAACAATTTCCATGGCCGCACGCTGACCATTGTCGGCTTCAGCACCGACCCCACGGCGCGCGACGGCTTCGGCCCGTTCACGCCAGGATTCCGCATCGTGCCCTTCGGCGATGCCACCGCGCTCGAAGCGGCGATCACGCCTAACACCGTGGCGTTTCTGGTCGAGCCCATTCAAGGCGAAGCGGGGGTGATCCTTCCGCCTCGGGGCTATTTCAAAGCGGTGCGCAAGATCTGCACGCGCCACAACATCATTCTGATTCTCGACGAGATTCAGACCGGGCTCGGCCGCACCGGCCGGCTGCTCGCCGAAGAGCATGAGGGCATCGAGGCCGATCTCACCTTGATCGGCAAGGCGCTGTCCGGCGGCTTTTACCCCGTCTCGGCGGTGCTCTCGACCGACGAGATCCTCGGGGTGCTGAAGCCAGGCGAGCATGGCAGCACCTTCGGCGGCAACCCGCTCGCCTGCGCCGTGGCGCGCGCTGCGCTCAAGGTCCTTCTCGAAGAAGGCATGATCGAGAATGCCGAGGCGATGGGCGCGCGTTTCCAAGCCGGTCTCCGCGGCATCGACAGCCCCGCCATAAAAGAAGTGCGCGGCCGCGGCTTGATGATGGCAATCGAACTTCACCCGGAAGCGGGCGGCGCCCGCCGCTATTGCGAGGCGCTGCGCCGGCGCGGCGTCCTCTGCAAGGACACGCACGACCACACCATCCGCGTCAGCCCGCCTTTGGTGATCACCGGCAGCGAAGTAGACTGGGCGGTGGAGCAGTTCGAGACGGCGCTGACGCGGCCGGAAGCGGCGTAAAAGACCACGCTCCGCAGGTCGGACGCTGTCGCCCGGAGCAAGCGGGCCGAAGTTCAACCGAGAGCGAATTCTGACAATGGCGACGTTGCACTTCATCTGCGGGAAAGCCGCGTCCGGCAAGACGACGCTGGCGCGAGAATTGGCGACGCTTCATGCCGCCGTCCTGTTCTGTGAAGACGAATGGTTGACGCTGCTCGAGGCGAAGATCGACAGCCTGGCGGACTTTGTGCGGCATGCAAAACGGCTAAGGGCTGTCATCGCACCGCTGGCTGTCCGACTGCTTCGGCTGGGAGTGCCGGTCGTGTTCGACTTCGCCGGAAACACACCCAAAGACCGCGCCTGGGCCCGGTCGATATTCGAGAGCGCCGACGCCGATCATTCGCTGCATGCCATCGTCGCATCCGATGAACTGTGCAAAGCGCAGCTGCGCTTGCGCAATGAAACCAAGCCCGAAGGGCTCTATTATGGTTTTGTCAGCGAAGACCGGTTCGATGAGGTCACGAGATACTTCGTGCCCCCGTCAGATCAAGAAAATTTTCATGTGATCTACTATGAGGCCGGCGTTCCCTTGTTAAAGGAATAGATGCCGAACCTGTTACGGTAAGCGCGGCGTTTCAGCCGGTGCCGTAGCCGGAAGCGGCGTAGTTCCCCCGCACGCGGGCGCGCTCACTGATCCTCGGTGAAGATTGCATCGACGTCGCGGCGCGCATGCAGGACCCGCACGATCTCGACGGCCGCGCTTGTCACACGATAGAAGACCACATGGGGCGTGACGGATACGGAGCGCAGTCCATGCGCGATCTCAGAGCGGGCGCGCCCTGAATGGGGCCAATTCGCCAGCCTCTTGCAAGCTGTGTCGATCGCGCGCAAATGCCGGTCAGCGGCGCCGGGTGAATGCTCTTGCGCGCCGTAAAGCCATATGTCGATAAGATCGGTCTCCGCCTCGCGTGACCAGACGATCGCCAGCTCAGGTTTTATCATGCCGCGCGCGGGCGCGCTCTATGACGTCTTCCACATCGATGGCCCTGCCGGTGCCCGCGTCAAGCGAACGGATACCCTGCTCGATGTCGCCCTGCAGACGATGGAGCTTCTCCAGATAGGCTCGCAGCTCGCGGCCTATCTTGTCTTGCGCCGCTTCCGGCAACGTCGCCGCCTCGGCGACAGCATCTTTGAACACTTTGCTCACGTGCGCAGGTTACCACGAAGCGACATCTGGCCGCCACTGTCGGGCGCAACCTGACCCACAACGGCGCAGCGCGTCAGCCAATCCCGTAGCGCGTGATCACCGCGGCGAGGTCGCCGCTGAGCGAGGCGCCGGTGTGGATGGTGGGGATGCCGGCGGGCAAATGCTTGGCCAATTCGCCTTCATCGAGACTGGTGAGGATCGCCACCGGGGTACTGTGCGTCGTCGCCATGGCGGCAAGCGCACGGGCGAGATCGGTGCCGGGGAGCTCCGCCATCGTCGCCGAGGCGATGATGAGGTTGGGCTTCATGCGGATGGCGAGGGTGAAGGCCTCGGTCGCCGATTGCGTCAGGATGGCGCGGATGCCGCAAGCGGCGAGTTCGCGCGCGACGAGGCGTCCGACGACGCGCGACGAGGTCACCAGCAGCACCTCGACATTGCGCAGCTCGATCTCGTGGGGATTGAAGGCGCGCGGCATGGGCAGGGCGCGCAGCGCGGTAGCGATCGCCGCGTCGCTCGCGCCCGGATGCTCCATCGCCTGCGCCATGGCGTCGACATGCGCACGGATATCAGTCAGCGCCGCCTCGCCATGCGCCATGTCCATGTCGTCGATGTAGTTCTCGAGACGGTGCGCCACCAGCGAAACCAGGGGAAAGCCCGAGGCTTCGCCCATGCCTTTCAGCGTATGGGTGT
>JASHUO010000700.1 GCA_030039975.1 Alphaproteobacteria bacterium | reverse complement strand
GGTGTGTCCGGGGTGGCGGAAGCCGGCGGCGTAGAGCGCTTCCTTCTGGATCGGATTGGTGACGAGCGCCGCGGCGCGGCCTGCGGTCACCAGATCGACGCCGGTGGTGATCGCGGCGATGACGGCGACGGCGTTGGCCGGGTCGGGCCGGCCGGCCTCGGTCGCGCGCGGTAGGGTGAGCGGCAGGACCGGCAGCGCTTGGCCGAAGCTGCCGGCGGCTTCCTCCGGGGCGGCGATGCGCTGCAGCGGCACGCTCCAGCCGAGCCGCGCGGCGAGTCGCTCGAGCCGCGGGGGATCGTCGATGATGAAGAAGTCCGGCACGCCGTCCTGGGCACGGCGCAGCCAGGCCAGCAGCGCGATCTCGCCGCCGATCCCCGCCGGCTCACCCATGGTGAGCGCTAGAGGCAATTTATCTCGCAGTTTTCCGCCCTTTTTCCATCGTCGTTGCACCCGTGCATATGCCCAACGGCTAGATTGCGCAACACATCTCATGCGCGCGTGACCGGCCGGGTCACTGTTTTGCTTCTGGATTAAAGCGTTATTTGTCAAACCACAGAAAGTAAACGAACTCGGATCGATGGCTTGCGCCGACTCGCGCTGCGCATGAAGGACGAGGATTGGCAGAAGGTCATCGACATCGATCTCACCGCCGGCTTTCGTCTGGCCCGCGCCGCGCTGCGCGGCATGATGAAGCGGCGTTGGGGCCGCATCGTCGGCATTACCTCGATCGTCGGCGTCACCGGAAATCCGGGCCAGGCCAATTACGCCGCGGCCAAGGCGGGGATGATCGGCATGTCGAAGGCGCTGGCCGCCGAGGTGGCGACGCGCGGCATCACCGTCAACTGCGTCGCGCCGGGCTTCATCGCCACCGCCATGACCGAGGCTCTGAGCGAAGAGCAGCGCCAGCGCTTGGCCACCGTGATTCCGATGGGCCGTGTCGGCACGGCAGAAGAAGTCGCCGCCTGCGTCCTTTTTCTGGCGAGCGACCAGGCGCGCTACGTCACCGGCCACACCTTGCACGTCAACGGCGGAATGGCCATGATTTAGGACGCGGTGGGGGCGCCGGGGGGCGATGCTGGCAAACCGTCATAAACTATGTTATGTGACCGGCGCTTTTGGCCCGCTCGCGAATGGGGCAGCGATCGGGGCCGGGCGTTCCAGCGGCCCGGCGCGGCGCCGAAAGCCAAGTCCACAAGCCCGTTCATCCGTCGAGGTATAAACCTATGAGCGATGTCGCCGAGCGAGTAAAAAAGATTGTGGTGGAGCATCTTGGCGTCGACGAGTCCAAGGTGACCGACAACGCCAGCTTCATCGACGATCTCGGAGCCGACAGCCTCGACACGGTCGAGCTGGTGATGGCTTTCGAGGAAGAGTTCGGGTGCGAGATTCCCGATGATGCCGCGGAGAAGATCGTGACCGTCAAGGACGCGGTCAACTTCATCGAAGCGCACAAGTAGGACCGCTATCCGGCTTCCGGCAATGTTATTCAGCCTCAAGGCATGAGACGAGTCGTCGTCACCGGTATCGGTCTCGTAACCCCGCTCGGGGTGGGAGCGGAGCGCGTCTGGAAACGCCTCGTCGAGGGCCAGTCGGGCATCCGCGCGATCCAGAGCTTCGATGTCGCCGACCTGCCGGCAAAGATTGCGGGTCAGGTGCCGCGTGGCGATACCGCTTCGGGCGATTTCAACGCCGATGATTGGGTCGCGCCCAAGGAGCAGCGCAAGATGGACGAGTTCATCGTCTACGCGCTCGCCGCGGCGGAGCAGGCGGTCGCCGATGCCGGTTGGAAGCCCGCCGACCCCGAGGAGCGCGAGCGCTCGGGCGTGATGATCGGCTCGGGCATTGGCGGCCTGCCCGGCATCACCGAAGGCGCGATCACGCTGCATGAACGCGGGCCGCGCCGGCTGTCGCCGTTCTTCATCCCGGCAAATCTGATCAACCTCGCCTCGGGCCATGTGTCGATCCGCTACGGCTTCACCGGTCCCAATCATGCCGTGGTCACGGCGTGCTCCACCGGCGCTCATGCCATCGGCGATGCGGCGCGCCTCATCATGTGGGACGATGCCGATGTCATGGTCTGCGGCGGCGCCGAGGCCGCCATCTGCCGGCTCGGCCTCGCCGGCTTCGCCGCGGCGCGCGCGCTGTCGACGGCGTTCAACGATCAGCCGAGCCGGGCCTCGCGGCCGTGGGACGAAGCGCGCGACGGCTTTGTCATGGGCGAGGGCGCCGGCGTGCTCGTGCTCGAGGAGCTCGAGCATGCCAAGAAGCGCAACGCCAAGATCTATGCCGAGGTGATCGGCTACGGCCTCTCGGGCGATGCGCACCACATCACCGCTCCGGCGGAAGACGGCAACGGCGCCTTCCGCGCCATGCGCAATGCGCTGAAGCGGGCGCAGCTCGATCCCGAGCAGATCGACTACATCAACGCCCACGGCACGTCGACGCCGCTCGGCGACGAGATCGAGCTCGGCGCGGTCAAGCGGCTGTTCGGCGATCACGCCTACAAGCTGTCGATGTCGTCGACCAAATCCTCGATCGGTCACCTCCTCGGCGCCGCCGGCAGTGTCGAGGCGATTTTCTCGATCCTGGCGATGCGCGACGGGGTCGTACCACCGACGCTCAACCTCGAGCATCCGTCGCCGAGCTGCGACATCGATCTGGTGCCGCTGCAGGCGAAGGAGCGGAAAGTGCGCTACGCGCTCTCCAATTCTTTCGGCTTCGGCGGGACGAACGCCTCGCTCGTCTTCGCGCAGGCCCCCTGAATGTCCGGCGGGGCGCGCCGGCTTTGGCTCGGCGCGGCGCTGCTCGCGCTTGTCGCGGCAGCGGCAGCGGGCTCCGTGTTCTGGGTCTGGCGCGACTACACCGCCCCGGGCCCCCTGGCCGCAAGCAAGATCGTCGTCATTCCGCGCGGCGCCGGCACCAACGCCGTGGCGCGGACGCTCGCGCAAAACGGCATCATCGACCATCCCTGGTTCTTCATCGCCGGCATCGCCGTCGATCGCCGGCTCGGCGCGCTGAAGGCCGGCGAGTACGACTTCGCCGCTGCCATCAGCCCGCGCGCGGCGGCGGCGCTGATCGCCAGCGGCCGGGTCGTGCAGCACCGCGTCACCGTGCCCGAGGGTCTCAGCAGCGCGGAGATCGTGGCGCTGCTCGATCAGCAGACGGCGCTCGAAGGCAAAGTCGATCGCATCCCGCCGGAAGGCAGCCTGTTGCCGGATACCTATTTCTACGTGCTCGGCGATCGCCGCCAGGAAGTCTTGGCGCGCATGCACCGCGCCATGGATCGGGCCCTCGCGGCGGCCTGGAAGGACCGCAGCGCCAACCTGTCGCTCGCGGACGCCGAGGCGGCGGTGACCCTCGCCTCGATCGTCGAGAAGGAGACGGCGCGCGAGGATGAGCGGCCGCATATCGCGGCGGTGTTCCTCAACCGGCTCAAGCTCGGCATGAAGCTGCAGGCGGATCCGACCGTCGATTACGCGCTCACCAATGGCGGCACCAAGCCGCTCGCCCATCCCCTGGACCACGAGGATCTGGCGCTCGATTCGCCCTACAACACCTATCTTCATGACGGGCTGCCGCCGACGCCGATCGACAATCCGGGTCTCGCCGCGCTGCGCGCCGTGCTTCATCCGGCCGACAGCGACGATCTCTACTTCGTCGCCGACGGCAATGGCGGCCACGCTTTCGCCCGCACTCTCGCCGAGCACAACCGCAACGTCACCCAGCTGCGCCGCGCCCAATCCGGACCCGGCGCCCAGTGAGACACGCCGCGCCGCGGCGCGGCCAGGGCGTGTCCTCGTGAACGGTCGTGGGCGGTTCTACTGATCGGCGAGACTGAAAAGATCAATGAAACTTTTGTTAGTTGCCTTCGGCACGGCCCTCGCTCCAAAATTTGCTCCGGCCACCGGCGCCGAGCCGACCAGCAGGGAGGCGCGGCGTAAAGTCATCAGTGCGGATCGCAAGTGGGTGACAATCCAAGCTCCGGAGCAAGCCGCTCGAGCAGACGCGACACCCGCGCCGACCGGCTGCGTCAAAGGAAACGTCGATGCGTCAGAACTTGCTTGCGGTTGTGATTTTCGCGGCGCCGCTCTCCGCTTGCATGGTGCTCAGCGGCACAGACCATCCCGTCGCCGATGACGCGACAGCAAAGGCTACGATCTCGGGACTGCGAGCGCCCGGATATGTTTGGCTGCATGTCCCTGATGGTGAATTCGCTAAGGGATCGGCCCAGCACCGCGGAATGGTGGCTTTCGTAAGCGTCGACGGTGATTGCGTCGGCAAGATCGGGGAAGGCGAAGACTTATCGCGCAACACGGGATCGAAACGGCCGGTCGCGGAAAGGACCCAATCTCCCTTCGGACAGCCTTCCGCGGCGTCGTAGGTCGGGGCGCTGTGACCGGGCCGCACGGATCGAGCATCTGGTTGGCTTTGGCCCTGGCGCTTGCCGCGACCCCGTCGGTTGCAGCCGAGTACCCGCTCGGCGATCGTCAGATGGCCGTTGGCGGCCTCGGCCTCTATGTCACGCAGGCGCGCGACATTCTGCTGGATGTCGCGCATGCGAACGATCTCGGGTTTGTTCAGCTCATGGCCGCCAACCCTGAGGTGGACCCCTGGTTGCCCGGCAAAGGAACGCGGATCACGCTGCCGACGCGTTACATCCTGCCCGACGCGCCCCGCAAGGGTATCGTCGTCAACCTTGCGGAATGGCGCCTGTTCTATTTTCCCCCGGGCGGTGGCCGCGTCGAAACCTATCCGATCGGCATCGGCGCGATCGGCGACACGACCCCGCTGGGCGTCACCTCCATCGTCCGAAAGGAAGCCAATCCCACTTGGTATCCGCCGCCTTCGATCCGCATCTCGGAACCCGATCTTCCCGCGGCCTTTCCGCCCGGTCCCGATAATCCTCTTGGCGCCTTCGCGCTGCATCTCGGCTGGCCGGATTACCTAATTCACGGAACCAACAAGCCCGACGGCGTCGGCCGCAATGTCAGCCATGGCTGCATCCGCCTCTACGCCAAGGACATCGCGCGCTTGTTCCACGAGGTCAGGGTCGGCACGCCCGTGCGGGTGGTGCGGCAAGCAGTAGAAGCCGCGTGGATCGGCAACATCCTCTTCGTGGAAGTCCACCCGAGCAAATCGCAGGCCGAGGAAATCGATACGTCGGCCGCGTTGACGCCGGAAATACCTCGCGATTTGGTTGCCCGCGTGAGCGCCGCTGCGGGCGAGCACGTGAGCCTCGTCGATTGGGACACGGTTCGCCAAGCGGGCCTGCGGCGCACGGGCGTGCCGGTGGCGGTGGCGAGATTGCCGCCGCCCGAAACCGCCATGTCGGACTCCGCAGGCGGCTTGGAGCCACGGCGACGATGATGCGGTCGCTTGCTCTTCGTCCGCTGCGCCTTCCTCGCGCTAGGCCAAATTCTATCGCCCTATGTTGAACGGTGCGGCCCATCGCAGACAACCTGACCGCATCATAAAAGACTTTTCACGTGAGTGCGTCGCCGACGCAACCAGGCCCACAACAGCGTCGCCCAGCTTTCTGGAG
>JASHUO010000699.1 GCA_030039975.1 Alphaproteobacteria bacterium | reverse complement strand
GGTGGTGCTTACCGTGCTCGAAGAGCTGCGCGGCGGCTGACCCCCCTCCCTTCCCTCCCCCTCAAGGGGGGAGGGGCTAATGAATTTGTCGAGTGCAGCTTGTCGCTTATTCGTTTTCCTCCACCGCAGCGAGCGCACGCTCGTACGCGTCGCCGCCATTGGCGTCGGCGCGCTCCGGTGGCGCAGGGTGCGGCGGTTTGCGCGGGCGCGGCGCCGGGTCGGCGTCTTCGCCGCGGCGCGGGCTCAGCGTTCTCACCAGCCATTCACTCCACATTGCCACCTCCTGAGGCCTCCTGCGGCCGGCGAAGCGGCAATCAAAAAGCCGCCTCGGGGGTCCGCTGGCGGCTTGGCATTCGTTGCTCTGTCTTCGAGACGGTCTAGCCCAACTCCTCCGCCCGAAGCCGAATGCGGCCGCACGCCGGCGACGCGAAATGCCAGCGCTTCCGACACATGTCCTTCGGTACAATGTTGAGGGTGAGCTTTCTCATGCCCAAAGTATGAGCAGGCGGCGGGAGGCTTGCAAGCGGAATCGAGGCGAATGGTGTTATTCGAAAGAGTAAAGAATGGCTGATCCCTCGCCGCGCGACATCCGCACTCGCTGCTGCATCGTCGGCGGCGGGCCGGCCGGGATGATGCTGGGGCTGCTGCTGGCGCGCGCCGGCATCGACACCGCGGTGCTGGAGAAGCATGCCGATTTCCTGCGCGATTTCCGCGGCGACACCATCCACCCCTCGACGCTCGAGGTGATGGCGGAGCTGGGGCTGCTCGAGGCCTTCCTGGCGCGCCCGCATGACGAGCTGCGCGAGGTCACCGGGCAGATCGGCGATGACAGCGTCGTCATCGCCGATTTTTCGCATCTGCCGACGCGCTGCAAATTCATCGCCTTCATGCCGCAATGGCATTTTCTCGATTTCCTCGCCGAGGTGGCGGAGAAGCTGCCGGCGTTTCGGCTGTTGCGCGAGACCGAGGCCGAGAGCCTCGTGCGCGAGAACGGGCGCGTCACCGGCGTCGGCGCGCGCGACAAAGCCGGCGCGCTGACCTTGCGCGCCGATCTCGTCATCGCCTGCGACGGACGGCATTCGACCCTGCGGCGCGCGGCCGGGCTCAAGAGCCGCGATCTCGGCGCGCCGATCGACGTGCTGTGGCTCAGGCTGTCGAAGCGGCCGCAGGATGCGGGCCGGACGTTCGGGCGCTTCCTCGACGGGCGCATCCTGGTGATGCTCGACCGCGGCGATTACTGGCAATGCGCCTTTGTCATCCACAAAGGCGGGTTCGACGCGCTGAAGGCGCAGGGGATCGCGCATTTTCGCGCCGAGCTTGGCGCGATGATGCCGGTTCTCGCCGACCGCGTCGGCGAGATCGGCAGTTGGGACGAGGTGAAGCTGCTCACCGTCGCCGTCGACCGGCTCGAGCAATGGTACCAGCCGGGACTGCTGCTGATCGGCGATGCCGCGCATGCCATGTCGCCGATCGGCGGCATCGGCATCAACCTCGCCATCCAGGACGCGGTCGCCGCCGCCAACATCCTGGTGCCGTGGCTCACCCGCACGCCGGGGCCGGTGCCAGAGGCGCCGCTGGCGCAGATCCAGCGCCGGCGCCTGCTGCCGACGCGCCTCACGCAAGCGCTGCAGGTGGCGATCCAGGACCGCGTCATCAGCCGCGTGCTCGCGAGCAAGGGCAAATTGCGGCTGCCGGCGGCGCTGCGATTGCTGCAGCGCTTTCCCGCGCTGCGGCGCATCCCGGCCCGCATCCTCGGCATGGGCTTCCGCCCGGAGCATGTGCGAGGCGCTAGCGCCCCTTCCGCCTTGCGCTAAGCTGGCCGGACGATCTCTGGGGAGGAAGCGATGAGCGAAGGTCCCGGCGCCGAGGCGCTGAAGCAGCTGGCGCAGGAGCTGACCGAGCTGCTGCGGCTCAGGACGTTGCCGATCGGCATGCGGCTCTTCGAGGACAAGGCGGCGCTCGACGCGATACCGGGGCTGCGCCGGCCGAAGCCGGGCGCGGCGTTCAGCACCTGCCAGCTGGTGACGCAGGCGCGCGTGGCCGGGCTGACGCTCGGCATCGTCCACGACAATCTGCGCCCGTTCAGCAATTGCGGCGGCATCATCGGGCTCAACGCGCCGGGCGAGGATTTTCTTTCGGGCAAGCGCATGACCGACGTCTGGTTCGAGAACCAGGCGGCCGCGGCCGCGCATCAGCAGCACATGCCGCGCGTGCCCGCCGGGCGCTATCATGCGCTGGTCGTCGCGCCGCTGCGCGCCGCGCGGCTCGATCCGCCGGACATCGTGCTGTTCTACGGCACGCCGGGGCAGATGATCCTGTTCATCAACGGGCTGCAATGGAAGAATTATCGCCGCTACGATTTCTCCATCACCGGCGAGAGCGCGTGCGCCGATAGCTGGGGACATGCGCTGAAGACGCGCGAGGTGAGCCTTTCCATCCCCTGCTATGCCGAGCGGCGCTATGGCGGCGTCGCCGATGACGAGATGCTGATGGCGCTGCCGCCGCAGGATCTGGCGCGCGCCGTCGAGGGGCTGAAAGGCCTCGCCAAGGCCGGGCTGCGCTATCCCATCCCGCCCTATGGCGCGTTTGCCGACCCGGCCGAAGGCATGGCGAAAAGCTACGGTTGAACCGGAGACCGCCGCGCGACTATGGTGCGGCGACGAGATGCCGGGCGCGCCGCGCCAGCTCGATTCGGGGAGGGAACCGCATCATGAGGCTGAGCATCTTCGCCGCGATCGCGCTCGTCGCGATCGCGCCGCAAGCTTTCGCGCAGAGCCGGCCCAGCGCCACCAATATGAAGCTGCTCGGCTACAACGAGCTCGAGGGGCGCAGCGCCGATCAGCCGGTGATCCACGAGCAGGACGGCCGCTGGATCGCCTATATCGGCCATAACGGCGGCAGCGAGGCCGATCCGAAGCCGCTCAACCCGCTCACCGGCAAGCACGAGGACAACGGCACTTCCATCGTCGACGTCACCGATCCGCGCCATCCCAAATACCTGCACCACATTCCCGGCGCGCCCGGGACCGGCGAGCAGGGCGGCGCTGAGACGGTGCAAGTGTGCGACGGCAAGGCGCTGCCCAAGGGCGATCCCAAGAAGACCTATCTGCTGCGCAGCTTCG
Source organism: Alphaproteobacteria bacterium (assembly GCA_030039975.1). GTDB lineage: Bacteria > Pseudomonadota > Alphaproteobacteria > ATCC43930 > CGMCC-115725 > DAHUYF01. The sequence goes on along the minus strand of JASHUO010000699.1, from coordinate 5,226 downwards.
GCACCTCCGCGCATGAGATCTGGGATGTCAGCACGCCGGTCCGGCCGGAGCTGCTGGCGCGCATCGAAGGCGAGCAGGGCACGCACCGGAACTGGTGGGAGTGCAATACCGGCATCGCCTATCTCGCCTCTGGCGTGCCCGGTTGGCGGGCGCACCGGGTGATGCAGGTCTATGATTTGAGCAACCCCGAGCATCCCGTCCACATCCGCGATTTCGGCCTGGTCGGCCAGCAACCCGGTGCCACGGAACCGGTGTCGACCGACCTGCAGAGCGCGATTTCGACCGGGCCCGATGGCAACCGCGTCTATCTCGGCTACGGCGCCGACAAGGACGGCATCCTGCAGATCGTCGACCGCGAGAAGCTGCTCAAGGGAGCGAAGGAGCCGACAGCGCAGAACCTGCTCGATCCGCAGGTCGGTCGTCTCGACCTCTCCGCCCTCACCGGCGCGCACAGCGTCTTCCCCGTGCCCGGCATCAAGATCGCGGAATTCGCCCATGACGCGGCGTCGACGCGCAACTTCGTCGTCGTCACCGGCGAGGCAACCGCCGCGGAATGCCAGGAGCCGCGGCAGATGGCGTGGTTCGTCGATGTCACCAGCGAGGCGCGGCCGATGGTGGTGTCGAGCTACACGCCGTTCGAACGGAGCGGCGATTTCTGCAGCCGCGGCGGCCGCTTCGGCACCGCTTCGTCGAACCAAAACATGACGCCGATCTATTACCAGCGCCTGGTGTTCTTCGCCGCGTTCAACGCCGGCGTGCGCGTCGTCGACATGCGCGATCCCTACCAGCCGATCGAGATGGCGCATTACATCCCGGCGGTCACGCCGCGCGCGCAACCGAGCTGCGCCACGGTCGAGGGCAAGCAGCATTGCGTCAAAGTGATCCAGACCAGCAATGTCGAGGTCGATAATCGCGGCTATATCTATATCGTCGACCGCGCCGATAACGGCATGCACATCCTGGAGCTCACCGGCGCGGCGCGGCGGATCGCGAATTTCTCGAAGTGAGGCGGCTATGGGCCTCGATCTCGATCGTTTCTACCGCACGCTCGCCGAAGAGGCGTCAGACGCGATCATCTATGCCGATGCGGAGGGGCTGATCCGCTTCTGGAACAGAGGCGCGCAGAGGATCTTCGGGTTTGCCGCCGACGAGGCGGTGGGACGTTCGCTCGATCTCATCATCCCGGACAAGCTGCGCGACCGACACTGGCAGGGGTATCGCCGGGTCATCGCGACCGGGACGTCGCGTTACGGCGAGGGCGATCTGCTGTCCGTCCCCGGACTGCGCAAGGATGGCACGCGCGTCTCGCTCGAATTCACCATCTTGCCGTTTCGCGGCGCCGACGGCCGGCTTCAGGGTATCGCCGCCATCTTGCGCGATGTGACCGCGCGCTTCGAGGAGATGCAAAAGCTGCGCAAGGAGCTTGCCGCTCGCCCGCGCACGGCGTGATGCGGCGGCGGATATCCCGCTGATGGCGGTCAGCGGATGCCGGTCAACCCGCCGGCGGGATAAGGCGGGTTGGGGGGTGAGCCGGGCGGCAGGGCCATGCCGCCGGGGCCGTAGCCGGTCACCGGGCCGGGATTGATCGGCGCGGCGTAGAACGGCGCCGGCGCCGACGGTCGCGGCACGGGCGCCGCGCTTTGCTCGAAATCCTCGGGATGGCTCGGCAGGAAATACTGCACCGATGGGTTGGGCGGCACGAGCGGTAAGTCGCCGGGCGCGCCTGCCGGAACCGGCGCCGCCCGGGCTTGCGGCGCCGGACCGGCCGGAATGACGAAATAGGGCGGCGGCGGCCGCTGCGGCGGACCGCACGAAGCGAGCGTCAGGGCGATAAGCCCGAAGATCGCACCCAATGGTCGCATAGGAAGGCCTCCGACCCGGCAAGATCTGGCACGGTCGATTCCGCGCCCTTGCCAAGGCGCTTGCCGCGCGGAATCATCGCCGCGCAAAACGCGCCGCGCGCGCGACATGTGGGGAGGGAGTCGTCATCATGGAAGCACGCCGACGGATCGCCGCGGTTACCGGCGCGGGAAGCGGCATCGGCGCCGCCACCGCGGTCGTGCTCGCAGGGCAAGGCTGGCGTGTCGCCTGCTTCGATCGTGACGGCGACGCCGCCGCGGCGGTGGCGCGCCGCATCGGCAGCGATCACCTCGCCCGCCGGGTCGACGTGGCCGATGAGCGCGATGTGACGGCGGCTTTCACCGAGCTTGCGGCAAGCGGCAGCATCGAGGGGCTTGCGACCTGCGCCGGCATCCTCGACGTCACCCAATTCATGGAGCTGACGCCGGAGATTTTCCGGCGTATCTACGACGTCAACGTCATCGGCACCTTTCTCTCGATCCGCGAGGCGGCCAAGCACATGGCCGAAGGCGCGCGCATCTGCACGGTGGCGAGCGTCGCCGGGCTGCGCGGCGGCGGGGTCGGCGGCACCGGCGCCTATGCCGCGAGCAAGGGCGCGGTCGTGGCGCTCAGCAAGAATGCGGCGCGCTCGCTCGCCGAGAAGAAAATTTCCGTCAACTGCGTCGCTCCCGGTCCGATCGAGACGCCGATGCTGGAGAGCGTCTGGCGCTTTCCCGGCGTGCAGCAGCGCGCCCTGAGCATGGTTCCGCAAGGCCGCGCCGGGCGGCCCGAGGAGGTGGCCGAGACCATCGCCTGGCTGCTGTCGCCCGCCGCCTCTTATATCGATGGCGCGACGCTGACCGTCGATGGCGGTCTGGTGATGCCGTAAAGCAAGAAACCTGATCCAACAAAGCGAGGAAACCCATGTCTGAGTTGAGTCGCAGAGCCTTTGTTGCCTCCGCCGCCGGCGCCGCCGCCAGCGCCATATTGCTGCCGCGCCGCGCGCGCGCCGCCGAGTTCAGCTACAAATACGCCAACAACGCGCCGGTCGATCACCCCATCAATGTCCGCGCCCGCGAAGCGGTGGCGAAGATCAAGGACGAGTCGAAGGGCAGGATCGAGATCGAGATCTTCCCCAACAACCAGCTCGGCGGCGATACCGACATGCTGTCGCAGGTGCGCACCGGCGGCATCGAGTTCTTCACCCTCTCCGGCCTTATCCTCGCGACCCTGGTGCCGGTCGCCTCGATCAACGGCATCGGCTTCGCCTTCAAGAGCTATGACCAGGTCTGGCCGGCGATGGATGGCGCGCTCGGCGCCTATGTGCGCGGCGCCATCGACAAGGCCGGCCTCCACGCCTTCGACAAGATGTGGGACAATGGCTATCGCGAGATCACCAGCAGCACGCATCCCATCAACACGCCCGACGATTTGAAGGGCTTCAAGATCCGCGTGCCGGTAAGCCCGCTCTGGACCTCGATGTTCGAGGCGTTCAAGGCCTCGCCCGCCAGCGTCAACTTCAACGAGGTGTATTCGGCGCTGCAGACCAAGGTGGTCGAGGGCCAGGAGAATCCGCTGTCGATCATCCAGATCGCCAAGCTCTACGAGGTGCAGAAATACTGCTCCACCACCAACCACATGTGGGACGGCTTCTGGATGCTGGCGAACCAGGCGGCCTGGGAGAAGCTGCCCAAGGACCTGCAGGAGATCGTCGCACGCAACTGGAACGCGGCGGCGCTGTTGCAGCGCGACGACATCCGCAAGCTCAACGATGGGCTGCAGGGGAAGCTCGAAAGCGAAGGCATGGTCTTCAACAAGCCCGATGCCGAAGCCTTCCGCGCCGTGCTGAAACAGGCCGGCTTCTACACGGATTGGCGCACCAAATACGGCACCGAGGCGTGGAGCCTCTTGGAGAAATACGCCGGCGGACTGGCCTGAGATGGCGGGCGAGCGCGAGGCCCTCGCCACCGTCTCGGGATTGGAAGGCGCCGGCGCGGCGGAGACGAGCGCCGCCCGGCCGCAACGCGCGCTCTGGCTCGACCGCGCGCTCGCGCTCATCACCGAAGTGCCGGCGGCGATTCTGGTGGCGGTGGAGATCGTCGTGCTCTTCGCCGGTGCCGTCTCGCGCTATGTCTTCGACGCGCCGCTGACCTGGAGCGACGAGCTCGCCTCGATCCTGTTCCTCTGGCTCGCCATGCTCGGCGCCGTCATCGCGCTCAGGCGCGGCGAGCATATGCGCCTCACCGCCGTCGTCACCCGATTGCCGGCGCGCTGTCGCGCGCTGCTCGAGACCCTCGCCGCGCTGGTGGTCGCGGTCTTCGTTGTGTTGGTGCTGGTGCCGGCGCATGACTACACGCTCGACGAATGGGCGATCCTGACGCCGGCGCTGCAACTGCACAACAGCCTGCGCGCCGCCGCCATCGAGGTCGGGGCGGTGCTGATGATGGTGATCGCGCTCGCCCGCCTTATCGAGCGCGCGAGCCTCGGCCAAGCCGCGGTGGCGCTTCTGATCACCGGCGTCGTGGCGCTGGCGCTGCTGCTGCTGCGCCCGACGCTGCTGGCGATGGGCAATTGGAACCTCGTCGTCTTCTTCGTCGTGCTGGTGGCGCTCGCGGTCGCCATCGGCGTGCCGATCGCCTTCGCCTTCGGCGTCTCTACCCTCTCCTACCTCGCGCTGGTGACGCATGTGCCGCTCATCGTCGTGATGGGGCGCATGGATGAGGGCATGTCGCATATCATCCTGCTCGCCGTGCCGCTCTTCGTCTTCCTCGGCGTGCTCATCGAGATGACCGGGCTGGCGCGCGCCATGGTCGATTTCCTCGCCGCGCTGCTCGGCCATGTGCGCGGCGGGCTCTCCTATGTGCTGCTCGGCGCCATGTATCTCGTCTCCGGCATTTCCGGCTCCAAGGCGGCCGACATGGCGGCGATCGCGCCGGCGCTCTTCCCCGAGATGAAGCGGCGCGGCGCCAATCCCGGCGAGCTGGTGGCGCTGCTCTCGGCCTCGGGCGCCATGTCCGAGACCATCCCGCCGAGCCTGGTGCTGCTCACCATCGGCTCGGTCACCAACATCTCGATCGCCGCCCTCTTCACGGGCGGGCTGGTGCCGGCGGCGGTGCTGGCGCTGGCGCTCTGCGCCTTCGCCTGGTACCGCTCGCGCGGCGAAGATCTCTCCGGCGTGCGGCGCGCGAGCCCGCGCGAGATCGGCAAGAGCTTCCTGGTGGCGCTGCCGGCACTGGTGCTGCCCTTCATCATCCGCGCCGCCGTGGTCGAAGGCATCGCCACCGCCACCGAGGTCTCGACCATCGGCATCGCCTATGCGATGGTGACGGGACTCGTGCTCTACCGCCAATTCGATTGGCGGCGGCTCTATCCGATGCTGGTCGACAC
>JASHUO010000698.1 GCA_030039975.1 Alphaproteobacteria bacterium | reverse complement strand
AGCCCTCGAAGCGGCGGGCGTTCCCGTCGACAGCCTCACCCGTCCCGGCCTCGGCCACGGCATCGATGAGGTCGGGCTGCGCGAAGGCGGCGCCTTCCTGCGGCGCGTCTTCGGCGGATAGGGGTGCGCGGCGTGCGTGTCCTTGCGGCAGCGTCGACCCGATCCGACCGCGTTGGGAGAAAGTTAAGATCAGACGTGCTATGAGCGGCGCATGTTCGAAGACGTGGTGCAGTCCGAGGCGAATCCTGACCTCAGCGATAACCCCGAATTCGCGGCGCTGCGCGCCTATTGGGACGAGAAGCGAGGCGGGCGGGCGATGCCGGCGCGATCGGACATCGATCCGATCGAGATGCAGCGGTTTCTCGGCAATCTCTTCATCGTCGAAGCACTCACGGATATTTCTGACTTTCGCTACCGGATGGTCGGCTCAAACCTCGTGCCGTACTATGGCCAGGACACCACCGGTTGGACCGTCACTCAGGTTTTCAGCAAGGTCGATCCGCGCTTCGTGGAGTTAGTATTCTCAGGCTATCGTCGCGTCCTGTCCGAGGCGGTCGTCTTGCGCGTGCGCGGCAGATTCATCTGGGGTGAAAAGAACTTCATTCGCTACGATTCGATTCACTTCCCGCTGCTGAACAAAGCCGGCGTTCCTGGTCTCATTCTGGGAATGTTCGTCGGGGAGAAATCTCCCGCCGCGGCGCTGAAGGATCGTGCGACCGAAATCTAGGTGACGCCGGCAATCGGCACCGGCGCTCAGGGCTTGTATTCGGTCGTGTATCCCGGGTTGACCGCAGGGCGGAGCGCGTTCGGATAATTCCAATCGGTCTTGACGTCGACCTCGACGCCTTTGATCGCGCGATAGACCCCATAGGGATCGCGGATCGAGACAAAGCGGTCATAGATGCGCGCCCCCTTCGAGGTGAGGCTGCCCGAAAACGCCCGCACCGTCCCGACATCGAAGAGCCGGTCGAGCAGCCCGACGGTGACGTCGAGCTCTTGGATCCGATCGTAGTCGATGCTTTTGAAGGAAGTGGCGAAGAGTCCGCCGCGCATCAGCATGCGGCGATTCGTATAGGCGTAGAGCGTGTTGCCGTGTACCAGCACCAGATAGATCGAATAGAGAATGCTGCCCCAGGCGGGAAAGCTGTGGAGGATCAGGAAAAACACCAGGAAAGAAGGGGACGCCTGATGGGCGGGGTTGCGGCTGACAGCACCGATGAGCCCGAGATCGAAGGCGCCCCAGAACATGCCGAAAGCGAGCATCGGGATCGCATGCAGCACGAAGGGCAGGAAGACCGGCTTCCCCTGCCACAGAATTTTCTCGCCGGGCTCGGTTACGGATTCGAATTCGGGCGCCACTTGCAGCACGGCATGCTCCCGCTTGGGTTCAGAAAGGCGGCAATCATGCCTTGCCGGGGTTAGGAATCAGTAACCGAGTCCGATGCCAACGCCGCATCGCTCCAGGTGTCGAAAAGAATTCTCGCTGAATTTGCCTAATGTTTTATCGGCGGCGGAGCGCGTCGCGATGCGATCCGTTCAAGGACAAATCGTCACGAGCCGAACCGGGCGCGGTATTCCTGCGGCGTCGCAGCCAGCAGGCGCTGGAAGCTGCGGCGCATCGTTTCTTCGGAGCCGAAGCCGCAGCGCATCGCGATCCGCTTGACGGGCAGGCGTGATTCGGAGAGCAGGCGCCGCGCCGCTTCGACCCGCAACCGTTCGATCGCCCGGAGGGGCGTCAGCCCCGTTGCCGCCGAATAGTGCCGGCTGAAGCTGCGCTCGCTCATCCCGGCGCGCCGCGCCAGCGCGGCAAGCGAAAGTTCGTCGGCCAAATGCACGTTGATCCACTCGTGCAGCGCGCCGAATTTGTCGTCCGCCGCCTGCAGCGCGAGAGCGGCGCTGAATTGCGCCTGCCCGCCCGGACGCTTGAGGAAAACCACGAGATAGCGCGCCACGGCCAGCGCGGCGGTGCGGCCAAGATCCTGTTCCACCAGCGCCAGCGCCAGATCGATGCCGGCCGTCACCCCCGCCGAGCTCCAGATCGTGCCATCGCGCACATAGATCGGATCAGGCTCGACACTCACCGCCGGAAAACGCCGGGCAAGCTCGGCGCAGAACGACCAATGGGTCACCGCCCGCTTGCCGTCCAGCACCCCGGACGCGGCGAGCAGGAACGCGCCGGTGCAGACCGAGGCGACGCGACGCGCCTGCCGCGAGCGCTCGCGAACCCAATCGACCAGCACGGGATCTTCGGCCGCAGCGTCGACCCCCGGGCCGCCGGCGATGATCAGCGTGTCCGAGGCAACGCTGCTCGGCGGGAGCGGTTCGGCGGAGAGCCCGAGCCCGGCCGATGCGGTAACGCCCTTGCCGCCGGGCGCGACGACCCGGAGCACATAGGGCGGCGTTCCGCCGCTTTCTTCGACGAAATCATTCGCGGAGGCGAAGACCTGAAGCGGCCCGGTCACATCGAGCATCTGCACCGCGGGATAGACCAGTACCTCGACAGTTCGGATCGAGTTTGGCGAGACCTGAGGGGAATCTGGCATTTCCGCGAGACCATGGCGGGGTAGGTTGGCGTTGTCCATCGCCGCGCTTGACCCGGAGACGTCCCATGATCCCGCCTGAGACCCACTTGCAGATCGGTTCCCTCGTGTTCGAGGGGCTGGATCAGATCGACCTGACCGGACCTTTCGAGGTCTTGTCGCGCATCCCGAATTCGACCTATCGCCTCTACGGCAAGACCGCCGAGCGCGTGCGCGATGTCAGGGGATTGCGGCTGACGCCCGATGCCGCCCTTGCCGATGCGCCGGCGCTCGATGTGCTGCACGTGCCGGGCGGCTTCGGCCAGGAAGCGTTGATGGAGGATGCCGAGCTGCTCGCCTGGCTGCGCCGCCACGCCGCAACCGCGCGCAGCGTCTTCTCGGTGTGCACGGGGGCGCTGCTGTGTGGCGCCGCCGGGCTGCTGCGCGGGCGCCGCGCGACGACGCATTGGGCGTCGTTTCACCTGCTGCCGTTCTTCGGCGCGATCCCGGTGAACGAACGGGTGGTGGTCGACGGGAGTTGGGTCTTTGCCGCCGGCGTCACGGCCGGGATCGACGGCGCTTTGCGGCTCGCGGCCGAGCTGCGCGGCGAGGAGGCCGCCAAAGCCATCCAGCTTTACATGGCCTATGCGCCCGAGCCGCCTTTCGACAGCGGCACGCCCGAGACCGCGCCGCCCGGCATCCTGGCGCAGGCGCGGCAAGCGACGGCGGCGATCACGGCGCAGCGGGAAGCAACCGCCCGGCGTGTGGCAGCGCGGCTCGGGATTGCCGTTCCCGAGAGGGCCGGCGGCTGAGCGCATCGCCCGATGCGCTGAACGATTTGGCGGCGGGCGGGCTTAGCCGCGCCAACGCTTGTAGGGATGGGCGACGAGGTTGTTGTTGAAGTAGCGCGGATCATCCGAGACCTCGTCTCCCGCCCAAGGCGGCAGCGCGACCCGCTCCGCCGGGCTTGTCACCTCGATCTCGGCAAGCACCAGACCCTCATTGTCGCCGTGGAAGACGTCGATCTCCCAGGTCTTCCCGGCGAAGCTCTCGCGATGCCGGGTCTTCTCGATCAGCGGCCGCTCGCACAGCTCATCGAGAAGAACCGCCGCGTCGTCACGCGGGATCGGATACTCGAACTCGAGCCGGCTGACGCCGGTGGTAACGCCCTTGATCGTCAGAAAGCCATGGTCGCCCGCGATGCGCACGCGGACCACGCGCTCCTTGACCGATGACAGATAACCCTGACGATAGAGCACGCCGGCTCCCGCCGGCCGCCAAAGCCCGGTCTTGACGAGATATTTGTGCTCGATCTCTCTGGCCATGACATGTCTCTCTCGCCTACGCGGCCGCGTGCTCGAGCCCGAGAGCGCGTTTCAGCCCAAGGATGTAGTTGGTATTGGCGTGAGAAGCGAGCCCGAGCATCCCGTCGCGGAGCTTGACGTTCTCCGCGCAGCGGCCCGACAGATCGAGAATGTAGGTCTCGTCGCTGTCGCGCGGCGCGGCGTCGGCCGGTAGCGAGGCAGCCTGCGCGAGGATTGCCAGCGAGGGCGCGAAGCAGCGCCATTCCCAGCGCGGTACGATCGGGGTCGTGCTCATGCCAGAGCATACACCGCGCGGCTCACACGATCCGAGTGTTGTGCTCGCCCCAATAGCGGTCGCGCAGCAGGCGCTTGTAGAGCTTGCCCGTCGGCAGCCGCGGCAGCTGCTCTTCGAAATCGACCGTCCGCGGGCATTTCAGATGGGCGAGGTGGCCGCGGCAGAACAGGATCAATTCCTCGGCCAGCGCCGGGCCGGGACGGATGCCGGGCATCGGCTGCACCACCGCCTTCACCTCTTCGCCGAGATCCTCGTTGGGGACGCCGAACACCGCGGCGTCGGCGACCTTGGGATGGGTGAT
>JASHUO010000697.1 GCA_030039975.1 Alphaproteobacteria bacterium | reverse complement strand
TCGTCGTCAGCGGGCAATTGCCGTTCGATCTTGGCGTCACGCTGCTGCGGGTGGCGGCGAGCTTCGCGCTGGCCATGGTGGTGGGTTCGGCCGCCGGCATTCTGATGGGCAGGAGCCGCCGCGTCGACGCCTTCTTCGATCTGTGGCTCGTGCTCGGCCTCAACATCCCGGCTCTCGTCATCATCTACCTCTGCTATATCTGGGGCGGCCTCACCGAGGTCGCGGCGATCGTCGCGGTGGCGCTCAACAAGGTGCCGAACACGGCGACGATCCTGCGCGAAGGCGCGCGCGCCGTCGATCGCGAGCTGCTGCAGGTGGCCGAGGTGCTGCATCTGCCGCCCCTGCGCCGCCTGCGTCGGGTCTATCTGCCGCAGCTCTATCCCTATCTCATGGCGGCGACGCGTTCCGGCCTGTCGCTGATCTGGAAGATCGTGCTCGTGGCCGAGTTCATCGGCCGCAGCAACGGCGTCGGCTTCCGCCTCAACCTCTACTTCCAGTTCTTCGACATCACCAACATCTTGGCCTACAGCGCGAGCTTCATCGCCGTGGTGCTGGCGGTCGAGAGCTGGCTGATGCGGCCGCTCGAGCGCCGCCTCGCGGGTTGGCGCCGATGATCGCCCTCGAGGCCGCGGTCGAGCGCAAGGCCTATCGCCGCGAGGGGCGCGAGGTCGCGGCGATTTCGGCGCTGCGCTTTGCCGTCCCGGCCGGGCAATTCGCCTGCATCGTCGGCCCGTCGGGCTGCGGCAAGACCACGCTGCTGTCGATCATTGCCGGCCTCGACCGCGCCTATGAGGGCAGCGTGCGCGGCCCGGCCGTCGCGGGTCGGCTCGGCATGGTCTTCCAGACGCCGCGTCTCATGCCCTGGCTCAGCGTGCGCGAGAATGTCCGCCTCGCGCTCGAGCCGCCGCCGCGGCAAGAGGGGCGGGCGGAAGAGCTGCTGCGCGAGATGCAGCTGGGCGCGCTGCTCGACGCCTATCCGGCGCAGCTTTCGGGCGGACAGCAGCGCCGCGTGGCGCTGGCGCGCGCCTTCGTCAGGGATCCCGACCTGTTGCTGCTCGACGAGCCGTTCCTGTCGCTCGATGCGCCGACCGCGCAGCATCTACGCGAGCTGTTGCTGGCGCTCTGGGCGCGGCGCCGGCCGACCATCCTCTTCGTCACCCACGACCTGCGCGAGGCGCTGAGCCTCGGCGACCGCGTGCTCTTCCTCTCCGCCGGTCCGGCGCACGTCGTCCTCGACCTGCCGCTCGAGCTGGCGCGGCCGCGCGCGCCCGAGAGCGCCGCGGTCGAGGCGCTGCGCAAGCGCCTGATGGAGAGCTATCCCGATCTGCTGCGCGGGCTCGCCGCGCCCTCATCGGCCGAGAGCGCAGCATGAGCGAGACGCGCGAGCCGGTCCTGGTCGTCGAGGATGCCACCAAGCGCTATGGCGCGGTGACGGCCCTCGATGGGGTAAGTCTCGGCGTCGCCGCCGCCGAGTTCGTCGCCTTGCTCGGCCTCAACGGTGCGGGCAAGACGACGCTGTTCCAGCTCCTGAGCGGGCTCTTCGTCGCCGATGGCGGCAGCATCCGCATCCACGGGCATGACATTCGCCGCGATCCCGTGCCGGCGCTCGCCGGCATCGGCATCGTCTTTCAGCAGCCGACCCTCGATCTCGACCTCACCGTCCTCGCCAATCTGCGCTTCCATGCCGGGCTTCACGGCATCCCGCGCGCGCTGCAGGAGGAACGCATCACCGCCGCGATGGCGCGGCTCGGCCTCGGCGAGATGGCGCAGCGCAAGGCGCGCGAGCTGTCCGGCGGCAATCGCCGCCGCGTCGAGCTGGCGCGGGCCTTGCTGCACGAGCCGCGTCTCGTCCTGATGGATGAGCCGACGGTCGGCCTCGATCCTGCGACGCGGCGCGATCTGCTGCAGCACATGCTGCGGCTCAAGGCCGAGCAGGGCATCGGCGTGCTGTGGGCGACGCATCTCATCGACGAGGCGGAATCCGCCGATCGGGTGATCATCCTGCACCGCGGCAAGGTGCTGAAAGTCGGCACGCCGCGCGCGCTGGCCGAGAGTGCGGGTACGTCGCGCCTGGCGGAAGCCTTCATGGCACTGACCAAGCCGCCCGAGGGCGGCGCCAATGGACAAAGGAACGCGGAAAGATGAGACGAGATATCGCCTGGCGGCTCGCCGCGCTGGTGCTTGTGGCGCTGCTGGCGCTCGCCGGAAGCGCCCGAGCGGAAGGGACCGGCCGCATCTTCGTCAGCAACGAAAAGGGCGACGCGCTCAGCGTGCTGAGCGCCAAGGACTATTCGCCGGTAGCCGACGTCAAGATGCCGCATCGGCCGCGCGGAATGATGTTCAGCCCCGATCACAAGCGGCTCTATGTCGCCTGCGGCGGCTCCAACCTGATCGCCGTGCTCGATGTGGCGAGCCTCAAAATTATCGATCGTATTCCCAAGATTCCCGATCCCGAGACCTTCGATCTCGATGCTTCCGGCACGCATCTTTACGTCAGCAACGAGGATGACGCCGAACTTACGGTACTCGACCTTGCGACCAAGCAGGTCGTTGGCCGCTACAAGGTCGGGCTCGAGCCCGAGGGCGTGCTGCTGAATCACGATGGCTCCGTCGTCTACGTCGCCTCGGAGGGCTCCAACCTCGTTCACGCCATCGCGTTGCCCAGCGGCAAGCGCACCGATATTCCCACCGGCACGCGCCCGCGCCGCTTGGCGCTCACGCCCGACGGCAAGCAGCTCTGGGTCTCGACCGAGCTCGCAGCCCAGGTCGACGTCATCGATACCGCCGCCAATCGCGTCACTGACAAGATCGATTTCCTGCCGCCGGGCATGCGCAAAGAGGACGTATCACCGGTGGGGCTGGTGATGGATCGCGCGGGCAAGACCGCCTATGTCACGCTCGGCCGGGCCGACAATGTCGCGGTCGTCGACGTTGCAAGCCACAAGGTCGAGACCTACCTGCTCGTCGGGCGACGCCCCTGGGGCATCACCTTCGACCGCGACCAGAAACGGCTCTTCGTCGCCAATGGCGGCAGCGACGACATCAGCATCATCGACGTTGCCGCGCGCAAGGTGCTTAAATCGGTGCCGGTTGGCCATTACCCCTACGGCGTTGCGATCGATGATTGAGCGCGTCCTCCTGACGGTGACGCTGGTCGTCCTGGCGACGGTGCCGACGCTGGCGGCGCCGCTCGGCAAAGATATCGCCGTGGGATACCTGCAGCTCGCCAATGATCCCCGCTACGACGAGCGCCCCGGCCCTGGCGACACCTCGGTCACGCCGCCGCGGCCCGTGGCTGGCGCGGAGATGGCGATCGGCGAGGTCAATCTCGAGGCCGCCGCCTCGGGGCACAGTTTCGCGCTCGACAAGGCCGAGGCGGAGGATGAGCCCGGACTCGAGCAGCAGATCGACGCGCTCGCCGGCAAGGGCGTCCACTGGTTCCTGGTCGATGCGCCCTCGCCGGCGATGGCGACGCTCGCCAAGGCGATGCGCGCGCGCGACGTGCTGCTGTTCAATATCTCGGCTCCCGGCGACGATCTGCGCGGCGCCGCCTGTCAGAAGAATCTCGCAAATGTCATTCCGAGCCGGGCGATGCTCGCCGATGCGCTGGCGCAGCTGCTGGTAGAGCGCAAATGGCGCGAGGTGCTGGTGCTGCAGGGGCCGCTCGCCGAAGACAAGGCGATGACGGCCGCCTTCGAGCATTCGGCCAAGCGCTTCGGACTCGAGATCACGGCCAAGCGCGATTTTCTCTTGAGCAATGATCCGCGCGAGCGCGAGAAGGATAATGTTTTGCTGCTCACCGGCGATGCGTCCTACGACGTGGTGTTCGTCGCCGATGGCGAGGGCGAGTTCTCGCGCGCGCTCCCCTACAACACCATCAGGCCGCGGCCCGTCATCGGCGCGACCGGGCTGGTGCCGACTGCCTGGAGCTGGACCTGGGACCGCTACGGCGCGCCGCAGGTGAGCCACCGGTTCGAGCACGCGGCAGAGCGTCCGATGGAAGCGACGGACTGGGCGGCGTGGCTCGCCATTCGCGCGCTCGGCGAAGCGGTCGAGCGCAGCGGCGCGAGCGACACGGCGGGCGTCGACGCCTATCTCCTTGGACCGAAGCTGTCGCTCGACGGCGCCAAGGGCCCGCCGCTGAGCTTCCGCTCCTGGGATCATCAGCTGCGCCAGCCGATCCTGCTCGCCACTGCCGATGCGGTCGTCGCCGACGCGCCGCTGCCGGGCTTCCTGCATGCCACCAACGTGCTGGATACGCTGGGCTATGATCAACCGGAAACGCAGTGCCATTTCTGAGAGG
>JASHUO010000696.1 GCA_030039975.1 Alphaproteobacteria bacterium | reverse complement strand
GTCGAGCCCGGAGGCGGCGCGGCGCGCGCGCTCGGCAGGGTCGGCGAGAAGCGTTGCCACGGCGGCGGCGAGCGCCGCCGCGTCGCGGACCGCGACGCTCGCGCCGGCGGTGGCAAGATCGCGGGCGATGGCGGCGCAATTGCTCATATCGGGCCCGTGCAGGATCGCACAGTCGAGCAGCGCCGCTTCGAGCGGATTGTGGCCGCCCTTCGGCACCAGCGAGCCGCCGATGAAGGCGATGGCGGCAAGCCGATAGAAAAGCCCGAGCTCGCCCAGCGTATCGCCGAGATAGATATCGGTTGCTGGCGTGATCGGCTCGGCCAGCGAGCGCCGCGCGACGACAAGGCCGCGGCCGCCCAGCAGCTGGGCGACGGCGCCGGCGCGGGCGGGATGCCGCGGCACCACCAGGGTCAGCAGATCGGGCCAGCGCTGCCGCAGCGCGCGATGCGCTTCCGCCGCCGCTTCCTCCTCGCCGTCATGGGTGCTGGCGGCGAGCCAGAGCGGCCGCCCCGCGGTCTGCGCCGCGAGCTTCGCCAGCTCGGGTTCGCTGACCGGCAGGGGGCCGGCGGCAGATTTGAGATTGCCGACGCAGAGCGCGCGGCGCGCACCAAGCTGGCGCAGCCGCTCGGCCTGGACGACATCCTGCGCCAGGCAGAGATCGAAGGCGCCGATCACCGTGCCGACGAGGCGCGGCCAACGCCGCCAGCGCTCGAAGGATTGCTGCGACATGCGGCCATTGATCAGCAGCAGCGGAATCTCGTGCGCCACCGTCTCGGTGATGAGGTTGGGCCACAGCTCGGATTCGACCCAGAGCGCCAGATCCGGTTGCCAATGCTCGAGAAACCGCCGCACATAGGCAGGCCGGTCGACCGGGACGAATTGGTGGAAGGCGCGTTCGGCCGGCAGGCGTGAGGCGAGGAGGCGCGCCGAGCTGACGGTGCCGGTGGTGACCAGCACGGTGAGCGCCGGGCGTTCGGCCAGGAGCGCGTCGATCAGTGCCAGCATCGACACCGCTTCACCGATGCTCGCCGCATGCACCCAGACCAGCGGCCCGTGCGGCCGCTCACGGTTCGGCGCGCCGAAGCGCTCGCCGAGACGCGCACCGTCCTCTTTGCCGCGTGAGAGCCGGCCGAGGAGATAGAGCCGCACCAGCGGCCCCGCCAAGGTCGTCGCGCCGCGGTAGAGCCTGAGCGCGCTCATCGGCTTCCTCCCGGCGCCGCCCGGCGCATGGCGCGCAAATCGTCACGGCCGAGCAGGCCCGGCGCCGTCGCTTCACGGCCGACGCGCCGGTCGGCGTCCGCCGTCTGCGCGATCATGCGCTCCTCGACACGGCGCCGCCACTCCTCGATGCCGGCCTCGTCGAGCTCGGCCGGCACGGTGATCGGCTCGCCCCAGAGATAGATGCCGCGGCTGAAGGGGAAGGGCAGGTGGAAGCGGTCCCAGGTGGCGAGGATGCGCCGCTGCCGTGTCGCATAGGTCACCGGGATGATCGGCGCGCGGGCGAGGCGCGCGGCGGCGACGATGCCGCTCGTCGCGCGCATGGCCGGCCCGTTCGGCCCGTCCGGGGTGATGCCGACGCAGTCGCCGTCGCGGATATGGCGCACCATGGCGCGCAGCGCGGCGCTGCCGCCGGCATTCGACGAGCCGGCAATGGAGTCGACATCGAAGTAACGCACCGCGTCGGCGATGATGCGGCCGTCGCGATGGCCGGAGATCAGCATGTGCATCGGCGCCAGCCGCTGCCAGGCCATCGGGATCATCAGCAGCCGGCCGTGCCAGAATGCGAGAATGAAGGGCTTTCCGTCGCGGCGCATCTGCCGCGGGATCTCGGCGCCCTCGATCGTCCAGCGCCCCGTAGCGAAGACGAGGCGAATATAAAGTTGGATGAGCCAGCAGGCGACGCGCCGCACGGCGTCCGAGCGGAGGAGGCGCTTTGCCGGGTCCATCGGACTAGCTCCCCACGGCGCGTATCGCCGCCGGCTCCCGCGGCGCCTGCCCCGCGAATTGCAGCGCATAAAGCCGGGCATAGATGCCGTTCTGGCGCAGCAGCTCGGCATGCGTGCCGGATTCGACGACCCGGCCGCCATCGACGACATGGATGAGATCGGCGTCGATCACCGTCGACAGGCGGTGCGCGATCACCACCGTGGTGCGGCCATGCATCAACGCGGCGAGCGCCGCCTGCACTTGGCGTTCCGATTCGGTATCGAGCGCCGAGGTCGCTTCGTCGAGCAGCAGGATCGGTGCGTTCTTGAGCATGGCGCGGGCGACGGCGAGGCGCTGGCGCTGGCCGCCGGAGAGCTTGACGCCGTGCTCGCCGACCGGCGTCTCATAACCCTGCGGCAGCGCGCGGATGAACTCGTCGGCCGCCGCTGCCTTGGCGGCGGCGATGATCTCGGCTTCGCTTGCCCCGAAGCGGCCATAGGCGATGTTGGCGCGCACGGTATCGTCGAAGAGCGTCACCTCCTGGCTCACCAGCGCGATGGCGCCGCGCAGGCTCGCCAGCGTCGCCTGGCGCACATCCATGCCGTCGATCGTCACGGCGCCCGCGGCCACGTCGTAGAAGCGCGGCACGAGATTGAGGATCGTCGACTTGCCGGCGCCCGAGGATCCCACCAGCGCCACGGTCTTTCCGGCCGGCACGACGAGGTCGACGCCGTCGAGCGCCTTGGTGCCGTTGGCATAGGTGAACAGTACGCCGGTGAAGCGGATCTCGCCGCCGGCGATGGCGAGCGGCCTGGCATCAGGCGCTTCACGGATCTCCGGCTCGACATCGAGCACGGTGAAGATGCGCTGCGCCGCAGCGAGCCCTTCCTGCAGGTTGGTGTTGAGCCCGGCCAGCGCCTTCATCGGCTGATAGGCCAGCAGCAGCGCGGTGATAAAGGAGAAGAAGGCGCCGGGGCTGCGCGCCTCGCTGATGACCTCGTGTCCGCCATAAAGAATGACCAGCGCTACGGCGATCCCGCCGAGCGTCTCCATTAAGGGCGAGGCCACCGAGCGGACGCGCTGCGCGCGCTCGACGAGGGCGTAAAGGTTTTCGATGAGCCGCGCGGCGCGCTTTTGCTCGTACGCCTCCATGCCATACGCCTTGACGTGGCGCGCGCCCTGGAAGGTCTGGTCGAGCAGTGTGGTGAACTGGCCGATCTCGCTCTGCGTGTTGGCGGAGACGCGCCGCATGCGCCGGCCGATGCTGACGATCGGGCGGATGGCGATGGGGAAGACGATGAAGGCGACCAGGGCCAGCACCCAGTCCTGGTAGAACATCAGCGCCACCAGGAAGGCCGCGGTCATCGCCTCCTTGCCGATGCCGGCGAGCACGGTGGTGGCGGCGTTGCGCAGCATGCCGGCATCGTTGGTGAAGCGCGAGATCAGCGTACCGGTCGGGTTGGCGTGGAAATAGGCGATGTCGGCGCGCATCAGCCGGGCGAAGAGCGCCAGTTGGATATCGGCAACGACGCGTTGCCCGACCGTGGTCATCAGCACCGCTTGCCAGTAGTTGGTGACGCCCTTGACCAGCGCCAACACGATGACGGCGAGGGGGATGATCAGCAGCAGCCGCTCGTCATGCGCGACGAAGACGCGGTCGAGCATCGGCTGCATCAGCCAAGCATTGGCGGCCGTAGCGCCGGCCATCAGCCCCATGCAGAGGAAGGCCAGCGCCATCCGCCCGACATAGGGACGCACGAAATCGCGCACCAGGCGAAGCACCAGGGGCAGCGTGCGGTGGCTGAGATCGTCGAGCGTGGCTCGTTCGGCCATGGGCCGGTCGGCTGGAGCGCTCAAAGCGGGCTCGTTCTCCTCATCTTTCCGGCAATCATAGCATGCCGGCGCTGTCCCGGGCCAAGCGACAGGGCCGCCTGGCCCGCAGCCCGTTTTGGCCGCCCATGTGGTGTCTCTTTAGACACCCCGGGCGGGCAGGGCAAGCGGCGAAAGGCCGCCGCCTGCGCCGAGATGACGCATGACGCCGGCGCCGCGGTCGGCTATGAGGCGGCCGGGGAGAGCAGATGGTGATGACAGAGGGGCGGGCGCGCCGCCTCCTGGTGATCTACAACCCGACCTCGGGCCGGCGCAAACGCCGCAAGCTCGAGCGCTTCCTCTTCCATCTCGACAGGTTGGGCGCGGTCGTGACGTTGCGCGAGACGACGGCGCCGCGGCATGCCGAGGCCCTGGCCCGCGCCGCCGATCCCGCTCACATCGATGCGGTGGTGGTGGCCGGCGGTGACGGCACGATCAACGAGGCGGTGAACGGTCTGGCCGGCTCGCCGCTGCCGCTCGCCGTGCTGCCGCTCGGCACCGCCAACGTGCTCGCCAATGAGCTCGGCCTGCCGCGCCGTTCGGCCGCGCTTGCCCGCATCGCCGCCTTCGCCCCGGCGCGCCCGGTATGGCCGGGAGAGGCCATGGCCGAAGGCGGCGCCGGCGGCGCGCGGCGCTTTCTCATCATGGCCGGTCTCGGCTTCGACGCGGAGGTGGTCGAGCATCTCGATCTCGCATTGAAGCGCCGGACCGGCAAGCTCGCCTACGTCGCGAGCATATTCGGCCGGTTGCGCGACTATCGCCCCTGCTTCTATCGCGGCGAGATCGACGGCGCCGCGGTGATGGGGGCTTCGCTGGTCGCCGCCAAGGCGCATTTCTATGGCGGCCGCTTCGTGCTGGCGCCGGCGGCGCGGCTCGAGGAGCCGTCGCTGCAGATCGTGGTCTTCGAGCATGCCGGGCGCCGCGCCGCGCTCGGCTACATGGCAGCGATGAGCCTCGGCCTGCTTCAGCGCTGCCGCAGCCTGAGCGTGCTGCCGGGCAAGAGCGTGCGACTGCTCGAGCCCGCCGGGGCAGCCTTGCAGCTCGATGGCGACATCCAGCTCCGCCTGCCCGCCCGGATCGGCATCGCGCCGACGCCGCTGAAGCTGGTCGCGCCGTAATCTGCGGACCTCCAAGAACACAAGAAATTTAAGTCAAATTTTGGCCAATTCTTGCACGGCCTCTGTTGATTATTCCCACGATGATGACTAATTCTTGCATCCTTACCGCGGGTATTTTACGCCCGAAGCATCCGCAAACCTATCGCAGGAGCGCCCGCATGGCCTGGGGATGGACAAGGGATCGCCGCGGGAGTGTCACCGCGATTGCCGCGGGCCTCCTGACGGTTCTGATTGGCGTTGGTGCCTTGGCTGTCGAATACGGGCACGGGCTGCTGGCGCGGTCCCAGGACCAACGCGCGGCCGATCTCGCCGCCTACGGCGCTGCCGTGGTGTATGGCAACACCAGCTCGACGACGACGGCTCAGGCCGCGGCCAACAACATCGCCGCGCTCAACGGGATTCCGACCGGCGGCGCGACTTATGCCCTGGTCGCTTCGCCGACGGGGGACGGCAATCAGGCCGTACAAGTCGGGGTCACGACGACCGAGCCGCTCGTCCTCGCCCGGGTGCTCGGCACAGGCAATACCCTCACCGTGAAGGCCGCCAGCACGGCGGAGTTCGCCGTGAACTCGCCCGCTTGCATCATAGCCCTCAACTCCGCCGGCGCCGGTGTGGCGCTTTCCGGCGGCACTTCGCTCTCCGCTCCCGGCTGCGCTGTCGCGTCGAACAACAGCGTCAGCGCGCCCTGCGGCACGAATATCGTCACGAAAACC
>JASHUO010000695.1 GCA_030039975.1 Alphaproteobacteria bacterium | reverse complement strand
TGCTCTACCGCTGTGTCGAGCGTTTTCTCGATTGTGTCGAGCATCGGTTTCGGCCTTTCCACAGCTCGCCGGTTGGGGTGTATCGTCGCGGCTGAGAGTATCTGGCCGTTGTTTTGGAGTCGTTAGACCGCCGCGCCCTCTCGCTTGCGCTGGAGCGCACCGTCGCATTCCAGTCGCCCTGCGGCTTAGCCAAAGTGGAGGGTGGAGGCTCGCGCGAGATGCGTCGCGCGGCAGATGGCCATTCGTTAAAGAAGGTGCCGATGCCGAATGCCTTCGGCGGGCCTGATGCTCGGTTCGGACGCGAGCTGGCAATCCCGCTGGCGGCGTAGCTGCTCATCCTCTCATAGGGCCAGCGTGGAATTCGTCGCTGCCGCACGTGCTACGGAGAGGAGCGGCAGTGTCCCGTCTCATTCCTGCTGTTGCGCACCCGTGTCACTGCTATCGCGGCGTATGTCTGCGGTGTAGCCGCTGGGCGGACAGCCGAAGCGATCATGGAATCTTCGACAGAAATGCGCATAGTCGTCGAAGCCGACGGCGCCGGCGATCTCGCGCAGCGGCTGCTTCGTCTTCAGCAACTCGCGACGATGCAGAAGGCGCGCCGCGTGATCCAGACGAAGCGATTGTACGAAGTGGGTGCAGGAAGAGCCGCGGACGGCGAATAGCTTCTGCAGGTAACGTAGGGAGATGCCGGCTTCAGCTGCCACGTCGGCGGGGCCGAAGTCAGGCTCGGCAAAGCGCGACTTGATAATGCGGCACAACCGGTCGAAGATCTTGTCCGTGTGTGGGGAGACCGCTCGGAGATCAGGAGGCGCAAAGAGCGCGCCGAGAAGATCGTAAATTGCGAGGTGCATGTAGGCGTCCGCTGGCCCGATGGCGGATCCGTCGTCCGCGATGACATCGCGGGTCATCTCGGAGAGCAGACGAGCGGCAAGCGTGGACCGGTGCCCTGTGAGACCACCCTGCGGCTCAAACCCAAGATGGGAGACAAGCGACGGGCGGAGGAGGTGAAGCGAAATCCATTGCGTCTGACGGTGTTCACAAAAGACGGTCACCGGTCGGGCCGCGTCGACAAGCGCGACATCGCCGGCCCCAAGTGCCGTGACCGCATCGTTCTGGGCGATCGTGGATTGACCTGCGATCTGCAGTACCGCGTAGTAGTTGTCGTTCCCATCAAGGCGAATGTCCCGCTGTGTTCGCTCGACCCGGCCAGGGTTGCAGGCGATGTCAAGCGCCTGGAGTCCACAGACGCTGAGGGGGCTGGCCTGGCCCACGAAAGCCTTGGGCTCGATGCCTTCTGGATTGAAGCGACCGCAGTAGGAATGGATCAGCGCTCTCCATGCGTCGTAACCAAGCTTCGGCCTGCCAGTAGAGCGGTTCTGATGCACTATCGCCCGCATGCGTATTCCGCTGAATTGGATGGTCAGTCGAGAACTTAGATAACGGCCGAGCAGCGTGCTTCCGGCGCCCGGATAACGCGATGCCACACGCCCGTTTCCTGACAACGTCTCACGTTGGGGTGACGCGAATTACGCCATCATGTCGTGCTGCACCAAAAGCGTTACAAGTGTAACTTTCGACGTCCATGCAGACGCCCTCGAGGTCGGCACCACGATCCGCGAGCCCGGCACACCTTTTCGTGATGAGGTTGTGACTGGTTCGCCCGTCGGGGCGCCCCAGATCGAGCCTATGTTTCCGGCGAGCTCGCGACCCTCCATGCGGGCGGCTTCCACGGCGGAGGTGGCCACGCTGGCGGCGGACATGGACCAGATGCGTGAGCGACACGCCAGTGACGCGGGAGCGTTTTGCGACGGCCGGACAGAGAGCGAGAATCGATGAGGCTCATTCTGACCAGCGACGGCTCTCTCGGACGGGCTGCGAGGCGATTCTCCGAAATCGTCTTGGGTCCCGCGCTACCGCGGCGCCCCTCGGAGCGGGTGATGCAGGCGATACGGCGGCAGGAGGAGGGCAGCGAAATCCTGGTCGGCTGGGTGCAGATCGCAGCCATCGTCTTCTTCGCGGTGTTCTACGCTGTCTCTCCCAAGGCCTTCTCTCCGGATGTGCCCTTTGAGCCCGTGCCGGTGACCCTGGGCGCCTACGCCCTCTTCACCCTGGTCCGTCTGACGCTGGCTTATCGAAGACGCCTCGGGAGCTGGTTCTTGGCTCTGTCGGTCGTCATCGACATCGCGGTGCTGATGATCACCATCTGGAGCTTCCACTTGCAGTATCAGCAGCCTCCCGCGATCTACCTCAAGGCCCCGACGCTGCTCTATGTCTTCATCCTCATCGCGTTGCGCGCGCTGCGTTTCGACCCGCGGTGGGTCGTCCTCGCCGGCCTGTCGGCGGCAATCGGCTGGCTGATACTGCTCCTCTATGCGGTGCACGGAGAACCGATGGCCGCCGTCCTGACGCACAACTTCGTCGACTATGCGACGTCGCCGAAGGTGCTGATCGGAGCCGAAGTGGACAAGATCGTGTCGATCTTGGTCGTCACGGCAGTCCTGACGCTGGCCCTTGTCCGCGGGCGGCGGTTGCTGGTGCGGTCGGTCGCGGACGAAGCCGCCGCCGCGGAGCTGTCGCGGTTCTTCGCTCCTGACATCGCCGAGACGATCCTCAATGCCAAAGACGCGATCCATCCCGGCATCGGCGTCCACCGCAATGCGGTCGCGATGTTCATCGACCTCCGCGGCTTCACCAGCCTGTCGAGCGTCCTAGAGCCGTCCAGCGTCGTCGCCATGCTGGGGGAGTATCAGGCGGTGGTCGTTCCGATCGTGCGCCGCCATGGCGGCGGGATAATCACCTACCTCGGCGACGGTATCATGGCCGCTTTCGGCGCCACACGAGAATGCGGCACTTCCGTGGCGGACGCGCTCAAGGCGACGGAGGAACTGGTCGCAGCTCTGAGCCTGTGGACAGAGCGTCGGCGTGCGCAAGGTCTACCCGCGCTGGAATCCGGGATCGGCGTTGCCTGGGGCGCGGTCATCTGCGGCGCGATCGGCACGGAAGACCGCCTGGAATACACGGTAATCGGCGATCCCGTTAATCGCGCCGCAAAGCTCCAGGCGCAGACCAAGACCGTGAATGCGCACGCGCTCGTCGCTGCGCCCGCCTGGTCGGAAGCGGCAGAACAGGGTTTTCGGCCGCTTCGCCCGCATCGGCGGCACCGCGACTGCATCCTTCCCGGCA
The DNA here is from genome assembly GCA_030039975.1 of Alphaproteobacteria bacterium. GTDB lineage: Bacteria > Pseudomonadota > Alphaproteobacteria > ATCC43930 > CGMCC-115725 > DAHUYF01. The sequence goes on along the minus strand of JASHUO010000695.1, from coordinate 3,594 downwards.
TCGCCGACCCCGTGGAGGTGGTCGCGCTGACGTAGGATTGTGGCGACGCGGACAGTCGCACTCGATGTGAGGCTGGTAAGCCAAGCCGGGACGCTGCCCACTCCAGCTCGCGTCAATGCTCAGCAATCGCATGGCCGGCGGCGGCGCGCGCGCTTCGTTTCGTTCGGTTTCTCTCTCGAGGAAGCCGTATGTCGGCCTTTGCGCCGCCATCCGTGTCGCGGGGTTATTCCGAAGGCTGCGCCGGCTCTGCGTGACTGGAGCGAAGCGGCCGCTCTGGCAGGAAAAGCACGATCACGAAGGCGCAGGCGGCGATCGCCGCACCAGCGAGGAAGGTCGCGGAGAGCGCATGGGCATAGGCGCCCACGACCGCGGCATGCTCGGCTGGCGGCAGATGCGCGATGCGGTCGAGATGATTCTGGGCGCTGGCGGCGCCTGCCGTCGACAGGTCGCGCAGCCGCGTGGTGAGGATCGCGCCGGACAGCGCTACGCCCAATGCGCCGCCGAGCGAGCGCAGGAAGGCCGAGGCGGAGGTGGCCGCGCCCAGATCAGCCCGCGGAACGGCGTTTTGTATTGCGGTCGTCAAATTCGGCATAACGAAGCCGATGCCTAACCCCATCACCACCAGCAACCCCTCAATCCAGCCCGCCCGCAACCCGTGCGACGCGGCCCAGGCCATCCCGAGATACGCCGTCGTTGCCGCCGCTAGCCCGAAAACCGGAAAGCGCTTATAGCGACCCGTCTTGGAAACCAACCGGCCGCCGAGGAAGGAGGAGCAGATGACGCCGCCCATCATCGGCGAGATCATCAGGCCAGCCTTCGTCGGCGACGCGCCCATCACCAACTGGAAGAAGAGCGGCAGGAACACGACGGCTGCGAACAGCGCCATCGCGGACAGGCTGATCGCCAACACGCCGAGCACGAAGACGCTATTGGTGAAGAGATGCGGCGGCAGCACCGGTTCCGCCGCCAGCCCCTCCACCAGGGCAAGCGCGGCGTAAAGCATCACCGCCGCGGCTCCGATCACGAGCACCGGTGTCGAGAACCAGGGATAGACGCTGCCGCCCCAGCTCAGCACCAACAGTGCGCAGCACGTCGCAGCGACCAGCAGCAGCGCGCCCGCATAGTCGATGTGATGCGCCCTGCCGCGCCCATGGCGACCCAGCCCAGCCGCGATCAGCACCACCGCCACCGCTCCCACCGGCAGGTTGACGTAGAAAATCCAGCGCCAGGAGAGCGCATCGGTGATGAAGCCGCCGAGCAGCGGCCCAGCCACGCTGCATCCGGCGAAGACCGAGGCGAACAGCCCCTGGTAGCGGCCCCGCTCCCGCGGGGAGACGAGGTCGCCGATCGTCGTCTGCGCGAGGGTGATCAGCCCGCCCGCGCCGAGGCCTTGGAGGCCGCGGAACACGATCAGCTCGGTCATCCCCTGCGCCAGCCCGCAGAGCATCGAGGCCGCCAGGAATACGGTGATCGACACCATGAAGGCTGGCTTGCGGCCGTAGATGTCGCTGAACTTACCGTAGAGCGGCGTGGTGGTGGTCGAAGCGACCAGAAAGGCAGTGACGACCCAGGAGAGATGCGCCAGGCCACCAAGATCGCTGACGATGCGCGGCAGGGCGGTGGCGACGATATTCTGGTCGAGCGCTGCGAGCGTTAGTGCCAGCATCAGCCCCGCCAGCACCACCCGCAGCTCCCGCCGTGTCGGTGCCGTCATCTTCTGATCGAAACCCACGCGATCGTTCACTTCCTTCCACCTTCCCGATGACTGAGACTGTACCTGTGCAGCAGGATGAAGAAAGGCTGAAGGCGAGACAATTCCATCCTACCGAGGCCAGGCCGTCGGCGGCGGCCTCGGTTGTCACACGGTCCAATCAAACGATTTCATCGACGAGGTCGGCCATCTCGTGATTTCATGCAAGGTCTTGGTTACCCTCTGCGGGGAGGGAATGCGCGATGAAGGCGCGTGTCGCGGCGAACCGAAGGCGGGACCCATGAGCTTACTCCCCGATCTTCACGGGCGCGTCGCGCTGGTCACCGGTGCTTCGCGTGGTATCGGCGCGGCAATCGCTCTTGCTTTTGCCGAGGCCGGCGCCGCAGTCGCCGTCAACTACCATGAGCGGGCCGCGGACGCCGAAGCTGTCGCCGCCAAGATCCGCGCGCAAGGCGGGACGGCGCTGACGGTGGGCGCTGACGTGTCCCGGCGCGAAGCGGTCGCCGCGATGGTGGAACGCGTGGCGGGTGAATTGGGGCTGATCGACGTGCTGGTCAACAATGCCGGCATCGCGATCGTACGTGGCGTCGACGACCTGACCGAAGACGTCTTCGACCTGACGATCGCCGTCAATCTGAAATCCGTGTTTCTCTGTACTCAGGCGGTGCTGACGGCGATGCGCAAGCGCAAATGGGGCCGCATCGTCAACATCTCCTCCGGCGCAGCGCGCGGAGCGGGTGGCATTGGCGCGCACTACAACGCTTCGAAAGCCGGGATGGAGGGGCTGACCCGCGGCTACGCGGCGCGGCTGGTCAAAGAGGGCATCACCGTCAACGCGGTCGCGCCGTCGCTGATCGAGACCGACATGATGCGCGCTCGCCGAGACGAGATGGCTGCGCGTATCCCGCTGGGTCGCTTGGGCTATCCCGAGGAGGTTGCCCAGGCCGTGCTGATGGTGATCGGCAACCCCTACATGACCGGTCAGACGGTGCAGCTCAATGGCGGCATGAACTTCATCTGACGCCGGCCTGTGACGCCGGCGCTATTCGCGAAGCGGGAACTCAGGCAATTTTTGGGACCTCGGCGCAGATCTGGCACGAGGACTGAAGAGCGCCTTTTCGTTGGTGACATCCTCGACCGTTTGTTCCGCCTTACGGGCCGATCGCCGCGTGCGGCGAATCTCGGTCGGCGGCCTGCCGTAGACTTCAGCAAAGACGGAGTTGAACCGTCGCAGGCTCCCGAAGCCCGCCCGCATCGCGATCTCAATCATCGGCAACCCGGTCTCGTCGAGGAGGCGTTTGGCTCGCTGCACGCGTGCGGTCCTTGCCACTTTTGAAGGACTAGCCTGGAGATAGCGCGCGAATAGTCGAGTCAGCTGTCTTGATCCCACGCCGAGGCGCTGGGCCAAGCGCTCCACACTGGCTCCCTCCTGATCGAGTGCTCCCTCCTCGGCGATGAGCCGCAGCGCCCGCTCGACGGTCGCCCGGCTGCCGATCCAGGCGCTGCAAAATGGCGCGGTTTCGGGCCGGCAGCGCAGACACGGGCGGAAGCCAGCCGCCTCTGCCGCGGCGGCCGACGGGAAGAACGAAACGTTGGCCGACCGGGCGGGGCGCACCGGACAGACCGGACGGCAGTAGATGCCCGTCGTGCGGACGCCGGTATAGAACCGACCGTCATAGTCGGCGTCTCGCGCCAAGCGCGCCCGATCACATTCCGCAAAGTCGAGCGACATGCGCACGATCATACTCGCTGCCGCTCCTTTGTCAGACGGCCTTGTGGGGATGGAGTCCGGTTTTGGCCAGCAACAGCACCTTGGTTGCACTAGATCTGACGACAGGCATTCAAGGGCGGTGATCGCCTGCCTTTAGGCGCTTTGGTCACGT
>JASHUO010000694.1 GCA_030039975.1 Alphaproteobacteria bacterium | reverse complement strand
CAGGAGCGCTGGGACGAGGCGGTCGCCGAGCATGAGCAGATCCTGGAAGCGCTCGAGCAGCGCCAGGGCGAGCGGCTGCGCCGCATCCTCGAGCGCCATCTCAGGAACAAGCGCGACGTCGTCATTGGCGCGATCGAAGCGCGGATGCGCGCGCAAGCGGCGGGGGAGGAAGGTCTCTCCCCGCCGACGAGTGTGTGAAGAAATCGAAGTGGACGAAGGTGGCGCTTTGAGATCGTATGGATTCCCGCTTTCGCGGGAATGATGGAATAATTTGATTTTGCTTTGGAATTCGTCGCCCCCGCGAAAGCGGGGGTCCATTTCTGCGCCGCACGATGTCAGAGAAAGCACCTTTGCGCGCGATTTCTTCACGCGATCGGACGCTGGAGTAACGAGCTGTCTGACGGCGGCTCCCATCGCGTGAGCGAGGACGATTGCAGTTGGCTGTCCCTGGTGTTTTTGATTGGGGATGTTACGCGGCGCTGATTCGCCCGAGGAAGTTGGCGATCTCTGCCCGGAGCTGACCGGCATGGCGGCCGAGTTCGGTCGAGGCGCTCATGACCTCGCTCGCCTCGGCGCCGGTTTCCTCCGAGGCGCGGGTGACGCCGCCGATATTGGCGGTGACTTCCTGGACGCTCTTGGCTGCCGCCTGGACGCTGCGTGCAATCTCGTGAGTGGCGGTTCCCTGCTGGTCGACCGCGGTGGCGATGGCGGTGGCGATGCTGTTGATCTCGCCGATGGTGTCGCTGATGCGGGCGATCGCGGCAACGGCATCGCCGGTGACGCCCTGGATCGAGGCGATCTGGTCGGCGATGTCCTCGGTCGCCTTCGCCGTCTGGGCGGCGAGCGTCTTCACCTCGCTGGCAACCACGGCAAAGCCCTTGCCCGCTTCGCCGGCGCGCGCCGCCTCGATGGTGGCGTTGAGGGCGAGGAGGTTGGTCTGCCCGGCGATGCTCTGGATCATCTTCATCACCGCGCCGATCCTCTCCGCCGCCTCGGCGAGGACGCGAATGGTCCCCTCGGTGCGCTGCGCCTCGCCCACGGCGCGGCCGGCGACGTCCGTCGACTGCGTAACCTGACGGCCGATCTCGCCCACCGAGGAGGACAGTTCCTCGGTGGCGGTGGCGACGGTCTGGACGTTGGCCGAGGTGTGAGTCGATGCGGCCGAGACGGCGGCGGCCTGACGGCTCGTTTCCTCGGCCGTGGCCGAGAGCGTGCTGGCGGTGGCGCTCATGCGCGAGGCAGCGCCAGCGAAGGCTTCGAGCGCGCGTTGCGAACTGCGCTCGAAATCGGCAATGGCGGCCGCGATCGCCGCCTGGCGCCGCGACTTCTCTTCGAGGTCGCGACGCTCGCGCTCGGCAGCGTGCGCCTTCTCCGCGGCATTTTTCTTGAAGACGGCAAGCGCGCCGGCAAGCGCACCGATCTCGTCGCGGCGCTCGCCATGGGGAATGGCAATTGATAGTTCGCCGCGCGCCACCGCCAGCATCGCCGAGACGATCTCGGCGATGGGGTGGACGATGCGGCTGCGGATGACGAAGAGGCCGGTGCCGCCCAGCGCCAGCGCCACGATAAGAAGAGCCGCGTCGAGAGCGAGGCTGCGCGTCGCCGCGGCGTCCTCGCGCTCGGCATCGGCGCTCGCAACCCTGAGCGCGGCCTCGGGCAGGCTGGCGAGCAAGTTGAGAATCCTGTTGGAGCGTTGGACGACCTCGTCCGTAGTAGCCGGCGACGGCTGCTTGGCGGTAAGCGCGCGGCGGATGGCGGCGTAGAGCGGACGGTACTGGCCGAAATACTCCGCCTTGATCTGCTGGACGATGCGGGTGAGCTCGGGCGGAGCGCCGGAACGGGAGGTCAAGTCGCGCACCATCTTCCAAGCGGTGTCGATTCGCGCCGCGTGATCGGCGATCGCCGCGTCGAGCTCCGGGGTAAAGCCGTTGCGCTGGATCGCTTCGACATAGAAGTTGCGCTCGAAGCCGGTGTAGTCGCGCACCGTCCAGCCCATCTCCTTCACCTCGATCGCTTCCGCGATCAAGGGATCGACCAGCCGGATCTCGGTGGAGAGCTGGTTGGACATGGTCTCGAGCTGGTCGATGAGCGTGGTGGCGGCGGTGTTCCAGCGATCGGCGATGCCGGGACTCCGCTGCTCGAGCGGCAGCGAGAGGTCACGATCGACGTCGTGGCGCACCCGCTCCACCTCCGCGAAGGCGGCGCGAAGCTGCTGTGTCTCGCCGGTGTGGACGCAGGTGATGGCATCGCAGATGCGGATGAGCGCATCGAGAGCCGGCGCGGATTTGGCGCGAAGCGCCGAATTGGCCGCAATGAAAGCCGCGTCGGCCGGCGCCTTCGCCACGAGATTGAGCCGCGTCGGGCCGCGCTCCAGGCGGAAATTCTGCAGGGCCGCGAACACCGCCTCGCCGGCGCGGCCGACCTCGACCGCACGTTCGGCCGCATGGCGCCGGGCCAGCGCCGACCACATGTCGTTCGCCGTCACGCCGAGCAGGATGAGCAGCGCCGCCCCGAATAGAAGCTGCATCAACACGCTGATTCGCAAGGACGGCACGGTTCTTCTCCCGCGGTTTGCAGACCAGCGGGGGGTATCACGGTTGTTGCTAAAGAAGCCATAAATCGCAGACTTCGGACGACGCATCCCCGGTATTCCCGATCGTCGGGTCCGGTAGCAAAGGATGGATAAATCGCGCGGGACTGGCGTGCGTCTCAAGAGAGACAAGCAGTTGCCATAGAAACTTTTGCCTAAAACTTTGCGTGTATCTTCAGCGAAACTGGCGTAATCCGCACAACTGAAGCACGCTCCAGTCTCAGAGGCGACGCCGGTCGGGTGGCAGGCCGAGAAATACGCGGCCGCATACCTCATAGTTCGAGGAGTGCATCGAAATGTGCTGGGACAGCGTGTGCACGTCGCGAAAGCAGCGTTCGAGCGGGCTCGCAGCATAGATCGAGCTCCCGCCACCGGCGCCATAGGCGAGATCGACGGCAGCGGCCGCCGCAGTGGCGCAATGGGTGCGCGCCAACCGCAGCATTGCCGCGTGCTTCACTGCAATCGGGCGGCCGGCCTCTACTTCGGCCCAGGCCTCATCGACCGACTCGTAAAGCCACGCGCGCGCCGAGCGCAACGCCGCTTCCGCCCGTCCGATATCGGCTTGCACCGAGGGTCGCTCGGCGGGACGCGCCGCGAACCCGGCAGAGCGCTTGCCCTGGGCGAGCTCGACCAGCGCATCGATGGCGGTGCGCGCGATGCCGAGCGGCACCGTCGCCATGGTGCTGTCGAGCAGTGCCTGAAGCGGCAGGCGATAGAGCGCGCCGCCGACCCGGGGCGGCGCGTCGAGCGATATCGCATGCGTCTCAGGCACGAAGAGCCCGTCCACGGCATAGTCGTGGCTGCCGGTGCCGCGCAAACCGCCGACATCCCAGTTGTCGATGAGCCGCCCTTGCTCCGCCGGGAAGAAAACGAGGCGCGTCTCTTCCGCGGGGCCGGCGCCGTGGGAGGCGTCGGAGTCCGCTTCGACGATGCAGCCGCCGTTCCACCAGGTGGCATGCTGGATGCCGCTGGCGAAGGACCATCGTCCGCTCACGACATAGCCGCCCTCGACCGCCCGCGCCCGCCCGGTCGGGCGGAGCGCGCCCGCCACCACCGCATCCGGCGCGCCGTAGATTTCGCGCGCCGTAGCCTCGGGCAGCAGAGCCGCCCAAACGCCATAGGTCATGCCGATCATCAGCGTCCAGCCGGCCGCGCCATCGGCCGCCGCCACCGTCTCGACGACGCGCATCGAGGTGATGGGATCGATCTCGAGCCCGCCGAGCGCCTTTGGAATGTAGAGCCGAAAAAGCTGCGCCTCGTGCATCGCTGCCGAGAGCGCCGGGGGTAGTCGGCGCAATCGCTCGCTCTCGCCGCGCGCGGCGCGGATCGCCGGAGCGAGGCGCTCGGCGGC
>JASHUO010000693.1 GCA_030039975.1 Alphaproteobacteria bacterium | reverse complement strand
CCTGAGGGGTGGAGAGGGTTGGGGTGAGGTGGGGTTCTGACGGATTTGCGATCGTTGGTGCTGGCTACTTTCAGAACAGCTTGCGCGCAACGCGACAACATCACACGAAAGCCGGCGCTAGCCCCCTACTCCGCCTCCCCCACCCCTTCAGCGCGCGGCTTCGCGCCGGCGGCGCTCAGCGTGCTCACGGCTTCGCTGCCGGCGCGCTGCCATTCCCGCGCCGCGGCTTCGCTCGTTTCGCCGAAGCGCGATGCCGCGCGCTGCGACAAGCTGAGCGCGCCCGAGGCGAGCTCGGTCAGATCCGCCGTCAGGCGACGCATCGAGCCGAGGATCCATTCCTGCTGGATGCGCAGCACCTCGCCCCAATTCGCGCAATCGCCCATCTCGTCAAGCGATTGCCGCGCGGCATCGATGTCGTCGCGACGCCGCTCGAGCCAGTGCTTCGTCATCTCGTTCATGTGATGGAGCAGGATCGTATGATTGCCGAGCAAAAGCTCCATGCCTCTGCGCGCCGCCGCTTCGCCCTCTGCGCCTTCCCGCTCCATTTCCTGTTCCATCCTTCTGCGTGCCATGACCCATCTCCCGATGCTCGAACCGTTCGGTGAGAGTGAAACGGCTGATCGTCCGCCGAGTTCGCGAAGAAACTGCGCCGAGACGAATTACCGCATTGGCGATGACGATGCGTGCGCTTCTCCACTGACGCGCGCGCTGCTCGTCAGCGGCTTGCGCGGTTCGGCAATTCGCAGACAAGCAGCCTGCGCCCGCGCTCTCGCGACGGCAATTGACAGCGCGCCCGTCTTGCCCGACGATCGCGACCATGCGCCGCGCTCTCGCCATCAAGTCGCGAAAGCCCGTCTCCTGCGGGAGCGGGGGTCTTCGCCTGCGCTGAGCGCGCGAGCAGCGTCAAAGATCACCCCAGGCCCCGCCGGTTCGGTCGGGGCCTTGTTTTGTCCGGCTCCGCCCGTTGCCGCCGCGGCCGCAACTCAGGAGCAAGAGAGATGGACCGAACATCACCGACCGACCCATCGCTTTCCGGCGTTTTCCTCGCGCTGGTGACGCCGTTTCGCGACGGCGCGCTCGACGAGGCCTCGCTGTCACGCCTGGTGGCGCATTTTGCCGCGAGCCCGATCGCCGGCTTCGTCCTCGCCGCGACCACCGGCGAAGGCCTTACTCTTGACGAGGGCGAAACCGATCGCCTCGTCGCCGTCGCGGCCTCCGCCGCGGGGCGCCTGCCGCTGTGGCTCGGCGTTTCCGGCAGCGATACGCGCCGGTTAAAGGCTCGCCTCGACGCGACCGCGCGCTGGCCGATCGCCGGCCATCTCGTCGCCTGCCCCGCTTATACGCGTCCCTCGCAAGACGGCTTGCGTCAGCATTTCACCCTCCTTGCGCGCGACGCGGCAAAGCCGATCCTGCTCTACAACATTCCCTATCGCACTGGTGTCAACCTCGCCAATGAGACGCTGCTGCGGCTTGCCGAGCTGCCGGCGATCCGCGGCGTCAAGGATTGCTGCGCCGATGCCGCGCAGAGCTTCGACCTGCTGCGCTCCCGGCCGCCTGGCTTCGCCGTGCTCACCGGCGAGGACACGCTCTTCCACACCGCGCTGACACAAGGCGCCGATGGCGGCATTCTCGCCGCCGCTCAAGCCGACCCCGCGGCCTTTGTCGCTCTGCGCGAGGCCGTGCTCGCCGGCGACCTCAGCGGCGCGCTGCAGCGCTGGCAGGGTCTCGTCGATCTCGCGCGCCTGCTCTTTGCCGAGCCAAGCCCCGCGCCGATCAAGCATTGGCTCTGGCGCAGCGGCCTCATCGCCTCGCCCGAGCTGCGCCTGCCGATGACCGGCGTGAGCCCGGCGCTGGCCGGGAAGCTCGACCGCCTGCTCTCGGAGCGCCGCGCCGCCGCGTGAGGCGCGGCGATCTCGAATTGCACGGGCAAAACCGGAGTGTTTGCCGCAAGACCCGCACCGATATTGGCCGAAGGCCAATCTGCCGATATCGCGAAGGAACCCATTATGCGCGTCACAACAAATACGGAAAGGTGCGTATCCAATCTCGTCGACTTCCACGAAGATGATGGCGCAAGTCGGACGTGTGAACCGGAACGCGAGACGATCCGCTTCGCTGTCGGGGACAGCTCGCTCGGGAAGATCCTCGTCGCCGTGACGGCAAGAGGCATCTGCGCGATCCTTTTCGGCAATAGCGCAGACGCCATGGCGCAGGATCTTCAGGAGCGTTTCCCGGCAGCCGGGGTGATCGAAAGCGGCCCCGACTTGCATCCGGTACTCACCAGGGTCTTGGCCCTCATCGAAGCGCCGGCGAGCGGGCTCGATCTGCCACTCGATCTGCGCGGCACGCCCTTCCAGCGTCGGGTCTGGCAGGCCTTGCGCGAGATTCCGGCGGGTGCCACAGCGAGCTATTCCGAGATTGCCGAGCGGATCGGCGCACCCACGGAGGCTTATGCGGTCGGCGAGGCCTGCGCTGCCAACCCGATCGCCGTCGTTATTCCCTGCCATCGGGTCTTGCGCAAGAATGGTCAGCTCGCGAGCTACCGCTGGGGTTTGCGGCGCAAGCGGACCTTGCTCGCCCGGGAAGCCGAAGGCGGCAAAGGCTTGCCGCTCTTCCGCGGGATATAGTCGTGGAGATGATGCAAGACCTGTTTGGCGACGATGCGGCGGGGGCGCCGCGCCGAGTGACGCTCGGCCCCGGCGCGGTGCTGCTCCGCGCTCGCGCCTTGCCGGACGAGCGGCAGCTGCTCGCGGCGATCGATGAGATCGTTGCCGCAGCGCCCTTCCGCCGTATGGTCACGCCCGGCGGGTTCGAGATGTCGGTGGCGATGACGAATTGCGGCGCGGCGGGCTGGACCACCGACCGGCATGGCTATCGCTACACCCCCCTCGATCCCGCGAGCGGGCAGCCCTGGCCGCCGCTCCCCGGTCTGTTCTGGAGCCTTGCCCGAGGCGCCGCGGCCGATGCCGGGTATCACGGCTTCGCTGCGGACGCGTGCCTCCTCAACCGCTACGAGCCGGGCACGCGGCTGTCGCTCCACCAGGACCGGAACGAGCGCGATTTCAGCCAACCCATCGTCTCGGTCTCGCTCGGTCTTCCCGCGATGTTCCTGTTCGGCGGCAACAAGCGCAACGACAAGACCCTGCGCGTGCCGCTACGGCATGGCGACATCGTCGTCTGGGGTGGCCCCTCGCGGCTCTTCCACCACGGCGTCCTTGCGTTGAAGGACGGCGACCACCCGACCCTCGGCCGCCAACGCCTCAACCTCACCTTGCGCAAGGCGCTGTAGCCCCCGCCGCGCCGCCATGTCCCAAGTTTCGCCTTGCCCGCGAAAGCGGGCATCCAGGAGCTTCAACCCCGATGAGCGAAGCGCGTGGCGCTGGGTCCCCGCTTTCGCGAGGACGGCGGAACATCATAAAGCAACATAAAACTGTTCCGTCATTCCAGCGTCACGTCGGCAATGGCCGGTTCGCCGTTTCCGGCGCGAAGGCGATGAGCGGCAGACCCAGGACGTAGATGGCCGAGGTGGCGGCGATCGCCAGCGGATAGGAGCCGGTCAGCGCCGCGAGAACGCCGACGATCG
>JASHUO010000692.1 GCA_030039975.1 Alphaproteobacteria bacterium | reverse complement strand
CGGCAAGACGGATGAGCGCGGCGCGCCGCTGCTGCCCGAGGCCGGCGAGTTCGACCCGGCTCTGGTGGCGCGCGTCGTGGCAGCGCGCATCGAGCGCTTTTATTCATCGCCGCGCATCGCCGACCGCCTCGCTTATCTCAACGCCCTCGAGCGGCAGCTCAAGAGCGCCAAGGCGCCGATCGAGCGCATTCCCTATTTCTGTTCGGGCTGTCCGCACAACACCTCGACGCGCGTTCCCGAAGGCAGCCGCGCCACTGCCGGCATCGGCTGCCACTACATGGCGATCTGGATGGATCGCGACACCGCAACCGTCACGCAAATGGGCGGCGAAGGCACGCCGTGGATCGGCCAGGCGCCCTTCACCGAGACACGACACATCTTCGCCAATCTCGGCGACGGCACCTATTACCACTCCGGTATTCTCGCCATCCGCGCCGCGCTCGCCGCCGGCGTCACCATCACCTACAAGCTTCTCTACAACGATGCGGTCGCCATGACCGGCGGCCAGCCGATCGACGGCTTGATCACCGTACCGCAGATCACGCGGCAGCTGGCGGCCGAGGGCGTGAAGCGCATCGTCGTCGTCACCGACGAGCCCGACAAGTATCCGAGCGACGCCGGCTTTGCCGCCGATGTCGCGGTGTTCCACCGCGAGAAACTCGACGAGGTGCAGCGCGAGCTGCGTGAGACGCCGGGCGTCAGCGTCCTCGTCTACGACCAGACCTGCGCCGCCGAAAAGCGCCGCCGGCGCAAGCGTCACGAGTTCCCGGATCCGCCCAAGCGCGCCTTCATCAACGAGCAGGTCTGCGAGGGCTGCGGCGATTGCTCGCGCACCTCCAATTGCCTCTCCGTGGTGCCGGTCGAGACCGAGTTCGGGCGCAAGCGCGCCATCGACCAGTCGAGCTGCAACAAGGATTTCTCCTGCGTCGAAGGCTTCTGCCCGAGTTTCGTCACCGTGCATGGCGGCAGCTTGCGCAAACACCGCGCGCCGCAGGGGCACGAGGAGATCCCGCTCCTGCCGGAGCCGGCGCTGCCGGCGCTGGGCGAGCCCTATGACATGCTCGTCGCCGGGATCGGCGGCACCGGCGTCGTCACCATCGGCGCGCTCATCGGCATGGCGGCGCATCTCGAGGGCAAGGGCTGCTCCGTCCTCGATATGACCGGGCTCGCGCAGAAAGGCGGCGCGGTGCTGAGCCATATCCGCGTCGCCGCCACGCCCGGCGCCATCCATGCGGCGCGCATCACCGCCGGTGGCGCGCGGCTGCTGCTCGGCTGCGACATCGTCGTCGCTGGCGCGCCGGACGGGCTATCGCGCTTGAATCGCGGCGCAAGCCACGCGGTGATCAATCATCACGAGACCATCACCGGCGCCTTCACGCGCAATCCCGATCTGGCCTTTCCCGGGCGCGCCCTCGCGCAGCAGATCGCCGCCGCCGCCGGCGAGGACAAGGCGGAGTTCATCGATGCGACGCGGCTTGCCACCGCGCTGTTCGGCGACGCGATCGCGACCAACCTGTTCCTGACCGGCTATGCCTACCAGAAAGGCCTGCTGCCGGTATCGGCGGCCGCGCTCGAGCGCGCCATCGAACTCAACGCCGTCGCCGTCGAAGCCAACCGGCGCGCTTTCCGCTGGGGCCGCTGGGCCGCGCTCGACCGCGCCGCGGTGGAAAAGATCGCGGCGCCGACCGCGCCGGCGCCCGAGCGCCTCGCCCGGACGCTGGACGAGATCGTCGCGCGCCGCGTCGAGTTCCTGACGCGCTATCAGAACCGCGCCTACGCCGCGCGCTACGAGCGGCTCGTCCGCCGCGCCGAGACCGCCGAGCGGGAGCGCGCGCCCGGCGCCTCGGGCTTCGCCGAAGCGGTCGCGCGCAACCTCTTCAAGCGCATGGCCTATAAGGACGAGTACGAGGTGGCGCGGCTCTACACCGATGGCAGCTTCCTGCGCGCGCTGCACCGGCAGTTCGAGGGCGACTTCACGCTCGAATTCCACCTCGCGCCGCCGCTCTTGGCCGAGCGCGACCCGGTGACCGGCCACCTCAAGAAGCGTCGCTACGGCCCGTGGTTGCTGCGCGCCTTCGGCGTTCTGGCGAAGCTCAAATTCCTGCGCGGCACGCCGCTCGACCTCTTCGGCCGCAGCGAAGAGCGCAGGACGGAGCGCGCGCTCATCACCGAATACGAAGCGCTGATCGACGAACTCGTCGCCCATCTCGACCGCGACAATCACGCGCTTGCGGTCGAACTCGCCGTCATTCCCGAGCAGATCCGCGGCTTCGGCCACGTCAAACGGGCGAACCTTACCGTGGCGCGCGCCAAGCAGGAAAAGCTGCTCGCCGCCTTCCGCACGCCCCCGGCCCCGCACGCCATCGCGGCGGAGTAGAAGAACGGGTTTACGGTGCCGAGCATTTCCGCCAAAAAATGCCCCGCTCTCGGGGGGCGAGGGCGGGGCCGAAGTGCGGGGCGCGCCGCGCCCCGATGGCGTCTCAGTTGGATCGCGTCGTTCGGTTCCTCGGCGGGGCAGTCTCAGGCCGCAAGGCCGCCTCGCTCAAGCCGGGCAACCAAGGTGGATCTGGTCCACACCTCGAGCGCATGGCTGCCGCTGCCCTGGAAGAATTCTTCGGCGGCGGCGTGCGCATCGTCGTCATCGCGGAACTCGCCGACCCTGACGGCGTCGACGCGGCATTGGTCACCCAGGCAATAGAACCGATACGTTTTCATCATCACACGACCCTCTGGCGGAACAAACTCGGCCTTTTCCTCCCTATCAGCTTTGTAACTGCTGATGGAAGGCAGACTGCCAGAATGCGCGCGACGCGTGCTGTGGACTTTAAGTGGCGTGATCGGGGCTTTTTTGTGGACGCAGGGTCACCGTCGCAGCGGTGAGCACCATCTGCCGGCGCAATCGGCGCCGGATTCGCTCCGGACTATCCGCTCCGGCGGATCGATGACGGTCGCCGTGAAGGGACCGAAAGCGCCGGGCACGCGAGCGCCCGGCGCCGATCGGAGGAAGCGCTAGCCGCGGCCGGCGCTGCGGCGTTTTGGCGCGGCCTCGACGGCCTCTTCCTCCTCGAGATCCGGCAGCATGCCGAGCGCGCGCTTATAGGTGTCGAGCAACGCCTCCTGCTCGTCGAGATCGTCCCGATCCATTTTGCGCAGCTTGATGATCTGCCGCATGGTCTTGACGTCGAAACCGACGCCCTTCGCCTCGGCAAACACTTCTTTGATGTCCTCGGCCAGCGCCTTCTTTTCCTCCTCGAGCCGCTCGATTCGCTCGATGAAGGATTTCAGGCGCTCGCCGGCGATGCCGCCGACATCCGGCATGGAACCCCCCGGTGCTTTTGCTGTCCTGCGACCCTATCGGAGCGGCTCTCTCGGCGCAAGCGATCGGCCGGGGGTGCGACGCTCAGTGCTGATGACGCGCGCCACCTTCCGGCTTCTTGTCGCCTTTCTGGTATTTCGCCTTCCACTCGTCATAGGGCATGCCGTAGACGATCTTGCGCGCCTCGGGGTCGGGCAGCTCGATGCCGCGCGCCTCCGCCGCTTCGCGATACCAGCGCGACAGGCAATTGCGGCAAAAGCCGGCAAGGTTCATGAGGTCGAGATTCTGCACATCCGTCCGTTCGCGCAGATGCTCCACCAGGCGCCGGAACGAGGCGGCCTCGAGCTCGGTGCGGGTCTTGTCATCCATCGCTGTCACTCCGTTTCGGCCGGTATGACGCTAATAGTGGCGATCGCACCAGGCGATTGCCAGGGCCCCTCTCAGGGGCGCTCGCGGCGATAGATCTCGCGGCGCGCCAGGATGGGTGAGAGCGCCGCGGCGAGCCGCGCCGCCCATTCCGCCGCGCCGTCTGCCGTCGCGACGAGGTCTTGGCGCAGCTCGATCGCTACATGCGGCAGGCCCGCCGCGGCGGCATGGTGCCGCACCGTATAGCCTGCGGGCTCGCGCGCCGAATAGGGTTCGTTGTCGCCGACGACGAGCGCCGGATCGGCGTTCAGGGCGGCCAGCAACGGCCGCGGGATGCGCGGGTCGGCGTCCCAGAGAATGCCGACATGCCAAGGCCGTGCCTTGCCATTCATCACCGGGGTGAAGCTGTGGATCGAGAGCAGCGCCGGCACGGCGCCGGCGGCCGAGAAGCGGTCGAGGCGCGCCGCGATCGCCTGGTGATAAGGGTCGAAGCAGGCGGTGCGGCGGAGGGCACGCGCCGCGGCGGAAAGCCCGCGATTGCCGGGCACCGCAATGCCGTCGCTCGTCTCGGGGATGGAGCTGGCATCGTCGGGATCGCGGTTGCAATCGATGACGAGGCGCGAATAGCCGGACAGGATCGCGGGAATGCCGAGCCTCTCCGCGAGCCGCCGCGCCACCGCGGCGGCGCCGATATCCCAGCCGATATGCCGCTCGATGAGGCCGGCGGCGAGGCCGAGCCCGGCGAGCGCGCGCGGTACGGCATGGCTCGCATGGTCGCAGGTTAGCAGCACCGGCGGGCCGCCGTGCTGTTCCAGCGACTCCACCGGCGCGGGATCGTCGGCGGCGAGCAGCGATGCAATCGGCGAGGACATGCGGGGGGTCCGGGGTTGTCGTCAGGCGGCGGCACATCCTATCTTCTCGCGCCCGAGGCGGCGAGGCTCGGCAGAATGCTGCGACAAGGGTGACCCTCCGCGTGGATTTCTCCGCCCCCAGCGATGCCCGCTCTTTCCTGCGCGCCCTGTTCGCGGCGGCGCTCGGCGCTGCCGATCCGGCGCAGGTCGTGCCGCCGCATCTGCCGCCGCTACCGCGCGGCCGCACCGTCGTCATCGGCGCCGGCAAGGCCGCGGCGGCAATGGCGAAGGCGGTGGACGAGCACTGGCCGGGGCGACTGTCGGGTCTCGTCATCACCCGTTATGGCCATGGCGTCCCCTGCCCTCGCATCGAGGTGGTCGAAGCCGGCCATCCGGTGCCGGATGCGGCCGGTACACGCGCGGCGCAGCGCATCCTCGACAGCGTCTCCGGCTTGAGCGCCGATGATCTCGTGCTGTTCCTCGCCTCGGGCGGTGGCTCAGCGCTGATGGCGCTGCCGGCGCCGGGCCTTGCCCTCGAGGACAAGCGCGCGGTGACGCGGGCGCTGCTCACCTCCGGCGCCACCATCAGCGAGATCAATTGCGTCAGAAAGCACCTCTCCGCGATCAAAGGCGGCCGTCTTGCCGCCGCGGCGGCGCCGGCGCGCGTGATCACGCTCGCCATCTCCGATGTGCCCGGGGACGACCCCGCGGTCATCGCCTCGGGCTCGACCGTGCCCGATCCCTCGACCTTCGCCGAAGCGCGCGCCATTCTCGCGAAATACGCGATCCTCCCGCCGCCGGCGGTCGCCGCGCATCTCGCCGCCGCTGCCGAAGAGACGCCGAAGCCGGGCGATCCGCGCTTTGCCCGCAGCAGCTTCGTGCTGGTCGCGACGCCGCAGCAGGCGCTGCTCGCCGCCGCCGCGGCGGCGCGGCGCGCGGGCGTGACGCCGCTGCTGCTGGCCGATGCGATCGAAGGCGAGGCGCGCGATGTGGCGCTCGTCCATGCGGCGATTGCACGGCAGGCGGCTGCGGGCAAGCTCGTCATCGGCGAGAGCGCGCTGCCGCTGCCGGCGGTGCTGCTCTCGGGCGGCGAGACGACGGTGACGGTGCGCGGCACCGGGCGCGGCGGGCGCAACGCCGAATTCCTGCTGGCGCTGGCGGTGGCGCTCGACGGACACCCCGCCATCCATGCGCTCGCCGCCGATACCGACGGCATCGACGGCACCGAGGACAATGCCGGCGCCGTCTACGGACCGGATACCAAGGCGCGTGCGGCCGCTGCCGGCCTCGACCTGCGCGCGCGGCTTGCCGACAATGACGGCTATGGCGCGTTCGAAGCGCTGGGCGACCTCGTTGTCACCGGACCGACCTTGACGAATGTTAATGATTTCCGCGCGATCCTGATGCTGGGACAGGATCACCCGCCGGAATGAGGGCAAAAGACATGCGCCGTCAACGCAGCGCCAAAATCGTCGCCACGCTCGGCCCTGCGAGCACGGCCCCCGACACCATCGCCGCGCTGTTCCGCGCCGGCGTCGATGTATTCCGCCTCAATTTCAGCCATGGCGAGCGTGCCGACCATCAGGCGCGCATCAACACCATCCGCGCCCTCGAGCAGGAGACCGGCCGGCCGATCGGCATTCTGGCCGATCTGCAGGGACCGAAGCTCCGGCTCGGCACCTTCGCCGCGGGCAAGGTGCGGCTCAAATCGGGCGCGCATTTCCGCCTCGATCTCGACGGCGGGCCGGGGGATGCGGAACGCGCGCCGCTGCCGCATCCCGAGATCTTCGCCGCGCTCGAGCCCGGCACCGACCTGCTGCTCAATGACGGCAATGTCCGGCTCAAGGTCGAATCCTGCGGCGACCATTTCGCCGAGACGCTGGTGGCCGATGGCGGCGAGCTCTCCGACCGCAAAGGCGTCAACGTGCCGAACGCGGAGCTGCCGCTGGCGGCGCTCACCGAGAAGGATCGCGGCGATCTCGTCTTCGCGCTCGATGCCGGCGCCGATTGGATCGCGCTCTCCTTCGTCCAGCGGCCCGACGACGTCGCCGAGGCGCGCAAGCTGGTGGCGAACCGCGCCGGCATCCTGGTGAAGCTGGAAAAGCCGGCCGCGGTGCGCCGGCTCGACGAGATCATCGAGCTCAGCGACGCGCTCATGGTGGCGCGTGGCGATCTCGGCGTCGAAATGCCGCCCGAGGATGTGCCGCCGATCCAGAAGCAGATCATTCATGCCTGCCGCCGCGCCGGCAAGCCGGTGATCGTCGCGACGCAAATGCTGGAATCGATGGTGCACGCCCCGGTGCCGACGCGTGCCGAGGCCTCCGACGTGGCGACGGCGGTCTATGAGGGCGCCGATGCGGTGATGCTCTCGGCCGAGACCGCGGCGGGTGAGTTTCCCGTCGAGGCGGTGAGGATGATGGATCGCATCGTCCGCCGCGTGCAGGCCGATCCATTCTACAACGCCGGACTCCACAGCGACAAATTCTTCGAGCCCGAGCATACCAGCTCCGATGCCATCAGCGCGGCGGCGCGGCAGGTGGCGCACACGATCGGCGCCGCCGCCATCTGCTCCTACACCACCTCGGGCGCGACCGCGGTGCGGGCGGCGCGCGAGCGCCCCGACGCGCCGATCCTGGCGCTCACCTCGAACTTGCAGACCGCGCGCAAGCTGGCGCTGGTCTGGGGGCTGCACTGCGTCCATACCAGCGACGTCACCAATTTCGGCGATATGGTGCTGAAGGCGACGCGGACCGCGCATCGCGAAGGCTTCGCCGAAGGTGGTCAGCGCATCGTCGTCACCGCCGGCGTCCCCTTCGGCACGCCCGGCGCCACCAACGTGCTGCGCATCGCCTGGGTCGAGAGCTGAGGGCGAATCCTTCGCTTCGCCGAGCCGAGCTCAGCGGCGCAGATCCTGCGCGAGCGTGAAGGCACGCTCGCCAGCACCGAGCCGCAGCCGGTAGACTTGCAAATTCTCGAGAACGCGCTCGACGTAGTTCCGTGTCTCCGCGTACGGAATCGATTCGATCCAATCCACGGGATCGACGCTGCTGCTCCGGGGATCGCCGAGCGTGTCGAGCCATTGGTTGACGCGCGCCGGGCCCGCATTGTACGCCGCCGCGGCGAGCACGTATGACC
>JASHUO010000691.1 GCA_030039975.1 Alphaproteobacteria bacterium | reverse complement strand
CCCCGAGATCCGCGCCATGGGCTTCGATGTCGTCTACTTGACGCCGATCCATCCGATCGGGCGGGTCAATCGCAAAGGGCGCGACAACAGCCTGGTCGCCGCACCCGGCGATCCGGGCAGCCCTTATGCCATCGGCGCCACCGAGGGCGGCCACAAGGCGGTGCATGCGGAGCTGGGCGGCATCGGCGGGTTCCGTCGCTTCGTCGCGGCGGCGCAGGCGCTCGGCCTCGAGGTCGCGCTCGATTTCGCCGTGCAATGCGCGCCCGACCATCCCTGGGTCACGGAGCATCCCGCATGGTTCGTGTTTCGCCCGGACGGGACGATTCGTTACGCGGAGAACCCGCCCAAGAAATACCAGGACATCGTCAATGTCGATTTCTACAGCGGCGAGCGCTCGGCGCTGTGGCAGGAGCTGCGCGACACAGTGCTCTATTGGATCGGCGAGGGCGTGACGATCTTCCGCGTCGACAATCCGCATACCAAGCCGCTGCCCTTCTGGGAATGGCTCATCCGCGAGGTGCAGAGCCGCCATCCCGGCACGATCTTCCTGTCCGAGGCCTTTACCCGGCCGAAGATGATGCATGCGCTGGCCAAAGCCGGGTTTACTCAGTCCTATACTTATTTCACCTGGCGGGTGAGCAAGGCCGAGCTCACGGAATACGGCACCGAGCTGGCGCAGGGCCCGGGCAAGGAATATTTCCGCCCGAACTTCTTCACCAACACCCCCGACATCCTGCCGGCGCACTTGCAGCAGGGCGGGAGGCCGGTCTTCCGCATCCGACTCGTCCTCGCGGCGACGCTGTCGCCGGCTTATGGCATCTATAACGGCTTCGAGCTGTGCGAGAATCGCGCCATCCCCGGGACCGAGGAGTATCTCCATTCGGAGAAGTACGAAAACAAGGTCTGGGATTGGGATCGGCCCGGCCATATCAAGCATGACATCACGCTCATCAATCGCCTCCGGCGCGAGAATCCCGCGCTGCACCATCTCGCCAATCTGCGCTTCTACCCCGCCGACAACCCGAATGTGCTGTTCTACGGCAAGGCGACCGAGGACGGCGCCAACCGAATCTTCGTCGCGATCAATCTTGATCCGTTCGCGGCACATGAAGCAGTGGTCGAATTCCCGCTGGCGGAAATTCATATCGCGGAAGTTGAAACCTTCACCGCCATCGAGCTGTTCACGGATCGTCAGTACCAATGGCAGGGCGCCCGTCAGCGCCTCACCCTCGATCCCGACGTCAATCCCGCGGCGATCTTCCGCATTGTCCGGTAGCGCCGTCCGCGTAGTTTATGATAGCGCCCCATGCCGGACACCAGGCTCCTCCCCCAAACCCACCCGATCGTCGCCGATCCGCTCTGGTACAAGGACGCGATCATCTATCAGCTGCACGTCAAGGCCTTCTTTGACAGCAACGCCGACGGCATCGGCGATTTCCAGGGGCTGACGCGCCGGCTCGACTATCTCGCCGATCTCGGGGTGACGGCGCTCTGGCTGCTGCCATTCTATCCCTCGCCGCTGAAGGATGACGGTTACGACATCGCCGATTACCGCAATGTCAATCCCGCTTACGGCACGATGGGGGATTTCCGCACCTTCGTGCGCGCCGCGCACCGCCTGGGGCTGCGCGTCATTACCGAGCTCGTGGTCAACCACACCTCCGACCAGCATCCCTGGTTCCAGCGCGCGCGCCGCTCGCGGCCCGGCTCGCATTGGCGGAACTACTACGTCTGGAGCGACACCGACCAGAAATTCCTCGGCACCCGCATCATCTTTCTCGACACCGAGAAATCGAACTGGGCGTGGGACCCGGTGGCGCAAGCCTATTACTGGCATCGCTTCTACCACCATCAGCCGGATCTCAATTTCGACAATCCGCATGTCGAGAAGGCCGTGGTCAATGTCATGCATTACTGGCTCGACATCGGCGTCGACGGCATGCGGCTCGACGCCGTGCCCTACCTGATCGAGCGCGAAGGCACCATCAACGAAAACCTGCCGGAGACCCACGGCGTGCTGAGGCGTCTCCGGCACGCGCTCGACCGGCGCTACGGCGACCGCATGTTGTTGGCCGAGGCCAATCAGTGGCCCGAGGATGTGCTGCAGTATTTCGGCGAGGGCGACGAATGCCACATGGCGTTCCACTTTCCGCTGATGCCGCGCATTTTCATGGCGGTGGCGACCGAGGACCGCCATCCCATCACCGACATCATGCGCCAGACGCCGGACATTCCCGCCAATTGCCAGTGGGCGGTGTTCCTGCGCAATCACGACGAACTGACGCTGGAGATGGTGACCGACCGCGAGCGCGACTATCTCTGGCAGCACTACGCCACCGACAAGCGCATGCGGCTCAATCTCGGCATCCGCCGGCGGCTCGCGCCGCTGATGGAGAACGACCGCCGGCGCATGGAGCTGCTCAACGGCCTCATGTTCTCGCTGCCGGGAACGCCCGTCATGTATTACGGCGACGAGATCGGCATGGGCGACAACATCTTCCTCGGCGACCGCGACGGCGTGCGCACGCCGATGCAATGGTCGCCCGACCGCAACGCGGGCTTCTCGCGGGCCGATCCGGCGCAGCTCTATCTGCCGCCGATCATGGATGCGGTTTATGGCTACAACTCGGTCAATGTCGAGGCGCAGAGCCGCTCGCCTTCCTCCTTCCTCAACTGGATGAAGCGTCTCATTGCCGTGCGCAAAGCGCGGCTCGCCTTCGGCCGCGGCGGTCTGCACTTTCTCTACCCGTCGAACCGCAAGGTGCTGGCCTATCTCCGCGCCTATGGCGAGGAGACGATTCTCTGCGTCTTCAACCTGGCGCGCGGCCCCCAGGCGGTCGAACTCGACCTTTCCGGCTTCAAGGGGCGCACGCCGGTCGAGCTCTTCGGCCGCACCGCTTTCCCGCGGATCGGCGATCTACCCTACCTGCTGACGCTCTCCGGACATGCCTTCTACTGGTTCCTGCTCGATCCGAGCACGGTGGACGAGCGTCCCCCACAGACGCTGCCCGAGCTGCTGACCATGGTTCTGGGCGATGCCGGCTGGTCCAGCCCGTTCAACCAGCACAACCGCCGGCTGTTCGAGAGCGAGGTGCTGCCCGCCTATCTCCCGGGTCAGCGCTGGTTCTCCGGCAAAGGCCGGAAGATCGCCAATACCACGCTGGTCGGCGGCGCCCTGCTGCCGGGCCCGCAGGGGCAAATGGGTTGGCCGCTGATGCTGGCCGATGTCGAATTCCGCGATGGCGAGAAGCAGCGCTACTCCCTCCCGCTGTCTCTGACCTGGGAGGAGGAAGGGAGCGAGCAGCGTAACGCGCTGCTGCCCTGCACCCTGGCGCGCGCGCGTCACGGCAGGCGCGAAGGCGCGATCTACGAAGCGGCAGCCGATCCCGACTTTGCGCTCGCCATGGCCGCCGCCATCGGCACCGGGAGCGACCTCTCCGGGCGCAACGGCCGCGTCGTCTTCGAGCGC
Organism: Alphaproteobacteria bacterium; assembly: GCA_030039975.1. Classification (GTDB taxonomy): domain Bacteria; phylum Pseudomonadota; class Alphaproteobacteria; order ATCC43930; family CGMCC-115725; genus DAHUYF01. Next base: position 12,447 of record JASHUO010000691.1, on the reverse strand, counting down.
ACCGGCGCCTTCGCGCGCGCGAGCCTGCCGCCGAACCCGGTGATCAAGCGCGTCGGCGGCGAGCAGTCGAACAGCTCGATCCTGATCGAGGAATACGCGGTGCTGAAGCTCTACCGCCGTCTTGTCGTCGGCGCACAGCCGGAAATCGAGATGACGCGGTTCCTCACTGACGTGGCGCATTTCGGCAACACACCGCCGCTGCTCGGGTCCTGCCGCTTCATCGCCGAGAGCGGCGAAGAAACCGAGCTCGGCGTGCTCTTCGCCTATCTGCGCAATCAGGGCAGCGCTTGGGTGCAGGCGTTGAATTATCTGACACGCTATCTCGACGAAGGGCTGCTGATGGCGCCGCGCGAGACGCGACCGGTCGAGTCGACGACGCCGCTGACGCCGGAAGCGACGGCCCATCCGCTCTATCTCGAGCTTGCAACTCAGCTCGGCCTGCGCACCGCCGAGCTGCACCGCGCGCTCTGCCCCGATTTCGACGTCGAGCCGGCCTTCGCGCCGGAGCCGATCACGGCGACCGATCTCGCCGAATGGCGCGAGCGCGCGACCCGGGCGGCGCGCGCCATGCTCGACCAGCTGGCGCGCCGGCGCGACGGCCTTCCGCCGGCGGCGCAGCCGCTCGCGGAGCGCCTGATCGATCATCGCGACGCCTTGCTCGCCCGCTATGACGCGCTGCTGCCGCAATCCGTCAACGCCATGAAGACGCGCTTCCATGGCGACTATCATCTCGGCCAGGTGCTGGTCATACAGAACGACTTCTCGATCATCGATTTCGAAGGCGAGCCGCTGCGGGGTCTCGCCGAGCGGCGGCAGAAAAGCTCGCCGCTGCGCGATGTCGCCGGCATGCTGCGCTCTTACGCCTATGCCGCCGCCACCGCGGTGCGGCAGATGTCCGAGATCCAGCCGGCGGCCATGCCGGTGCTGCAGGAGCATGCCGAGGAATGGCGGCGCCAGGTGACACAGGCCTTCCTCGACCGCTATCTCAGCGCCATGGGCGGCGTCCATTCCTTGCCGGCCGATGCGGCGGCGGGGCAGTCGCTGCTCGAATTCTTCATGCTGGAGAAAGCGGTCTACGAGGTCGAGTACGAGCTGGCGCAGCGGCCGCAATGGGCGGCGATGCCGCTCGCCAGCGTGCTCGCTTTGCTCGACCACGGAGGCGTTCATGGCGCCGCTTAGCGCCGGGGCGCGCGCCGTCCTCGAAGCGCGCAGCGCCGATCCCTTCGGCTATCTTGGCATGCATTCCGTCGGCGGAAATCAAGGCGTCCGCGTCTTCCTGCCCTGGGCGCGCCAGCTCTTCGTCGTCGACGCGGCCAGCGGCGAAGTGGCCGGCGAGCTGAAGCGCGTCCATCCCGATGGCCTCTGGTCCGGCATGCTCGGCCATCGCCCGCGCTTTCGCTATCGCCTGCGGGCCGACGGCGCGGAAGGCACCACCGAGTTCGAGGACATCTATGCCTTCCCGCCCGTGCTCGGCGATCTCGACATCCACCTCCTGGCGGAAGGCACGCATCTCGAGAGCTACAACGTGCTCGGCGCGCATTGCCGCGAGCATGAAGGGGTATCCGGCGTCAGTTTTGCTCTCTGGGCTCCCAATGCGCGCCGCGTCAGCGTCGTCGGCGATTTCAACGATTGGGACGGGCGGCGCTGGTCGATGCGGCTCCGCTATCCCTCCGGCATCTGGGAGATCTTCATTCCCGGGCTTCGCCCCGGCCGGTTCTACAAGTACGAGATCGTTGGGCCCGATGGCGTGGTTCTGCCGCTCAAGGCCGATCCCTATGCGCAGCGCGCCGAGCATCCGCCTGGCACGGCGTCCTGCGTCGCGGAGCCGGCTCGGCATTGCTGGCGGGACCGCGACTGGCGCGAGGCGCGCTGGCGCAAGAACGAGCGCGATGCGCCGGTCTCCATCTACGAGGTACATCTCGGCTCCTGGCGACGCGTGCCCGACGAAGGCTCGCGCTATCTGACTTACGGCGAGATGGCGGAGCAGCTCGTGCCCTATGTCCGCGACATGGGCTTCAGCCATATCGAGCTGCTGCCGATCACCGAGTTTCCCTTCGACGGCTCCTGGGGCTACCAGCCGATCGGGCTTTTCGCGCCGACCTCGCGCTTCGGCACGCCCGACGATTTCCGCGGCTTCGTCGATGCGTGCCATGCCGCCGGCCTCGCGCTTTGGCTCGATTGGGTGCCGGGGCACTTTCCCACCGATCCGCACGGGCTCGCGCGTTTCGACGGCACGGCGCTTTACGAGCATGCCGATCCGCGCCAGGGTTTTCAGCGTGATTGGAACACCTTCATCTATAATTTCGGCCGGCGGGAAGTCGCGAATTTTCTGTTGTCGAGCGCGCGCTGCTGGGTCGACCAGTTCCATGTCGACGGGCTGCGCGTCGATGCGGTGGCGTCGATGCTCTATCTCGACTACAGCCGTCCGCCGGGCGAGTGGATTCCGAACGAGCATGGCGGGCGCGAGAATCTGGCGGCGATCGCCTTCCTGAAGCGGCTCAACGAGCTGATCTTCGGCACCGGCACGGGCGTCACCACCGCGGCCGAGGAATCGACCGCCTGGCCGATGGTGTCGCGTCCCACCTATCTCGGCGGGCTCGGCTTCGGCTTCAAATGGAACATGGGCTGGATGCACGACACGCTCCGGTACATGTCGCTCGACCCGATTCATCGCAAATATCACCACAACGACCTGACCTTCGGCCTGCTCTACGCCTTCCACGAGAACTTCATCCTGCCGCTCAGCCATGACGAGGTGGTGCATGGCAAGGGCTCGCTCATCGGCAAGATGCCGGGTGACCGCTGGCAGCGCTTCGCCAATCTCCGCGCCTATTACGGCTTCATGTGGACCCATCCGGGCAAGAAGCTGCTGTTCATGGGCGGCGAGTTCGCGCAGGAGCGCGAGTGGAACCACGACACCAGCCTCGACTGGCACCTGCTGGCCGATCCCATGCATCGCGGCGTGCAGATGGTGGTGCGCGACCTGAATCGGCTTTATGCGGCGCTGCCGGCGCTGCACCAGCTCGATTGCGAGCCTGAAGGCTTCCAATGGATCCTCGCCGGCGATGCCGCGCAGAGCGCGCTCGCCTATCTCCGCCGCGGCCGCGATCCGCACGAGCTCGCCGTCATCGTCTGCAACTTCACCCCGGTGCCGCGGGCCGATTTTCTCCTCGGTGTGCCGCGCGGCGGGCTCTGGCGGGAGCGCTTCAACAGCGATGCATTGGAATATGGCGGCAGCGGCCTCGGCAATGCCGGCATGGTCGAAGCCGAGGCGCATGCCATGCATGGCCACGATCATGCGCTGCGCCTGGTGCTGCCGCCGCTCGCGACGCTCATCCTGACGCCGCTTCAGGAGCGGGGATGACGGATCTGCGGACCGAAGTCTGGCCGGGCCGTCCCTACCCCCTCGGCGCCACCTGGGATGGCAAGGGCGTCAATTTCGCGCTCTTCTCCGAGAATGCCGAGGCGGTCGATCTCTGCCTCTTCGATTCGACCGGCCATCACGAGATGGCGCGCATCCGCCTCCCGGAATACACCGATCAGGTCTGGCACGGCTATCTCCCCGACGCGCGTCCGAACCTGCTCTACGGCTACCGCGTCCACGGGCCTTACCGGCCGCAGGACGGTCATCGCTTCAATCCGCACAAGCTGCTGCTCGATCCCTATGCCAAGGCGCTGCATGGCGCGTTGCGCTGGAACGATGCGCATTTCGGCTACCGCGTCGGCAGCCCGCGCGAGGATCTCTCCTTCGATCGCCGCGACAATGCCCGCGGCATGCCGAAATGCCGCGTGATCGACACCGCCTTCACCTGGGCCGAGGATCATCGGCTGCACACGCCCTGGGAGGAGACGATCATCCTCGAGGCGCATGTGCGCGGCATGACCCATCGCCATCCCGGGATCGATCGGGCGCGGCGCGGCACCTTTGCCGCGCTCGCCGCGCCGCCGATGATCGACTATCTGCTGCAGCTCGGCATCACCGCCCTCGAGCTCATGCCGGTCCACGCCTTTGTCGACGACCGGCATCTCGCGCAGCACGGACTCACCAATTACTGGGGCTACAACACCATCGGCTTCTTCGCGCCGGAGCCGCGCTATCTCGCCAGCGGCTTCATCTCCGATTTCAAGACCACCGTTATGCGGCTGCACGATGCCGGCATCGAGGTCATTCTCGACGTCGTTTACAACCATACCGGCGAAGGCAACCATATGGGGCCGACGCTGTCGTTTCGCGGCATCGACAACGCGGCCTACTATCGGCTCGAAAGCGACAAGCGGTTCTATACCGATCACACCGGCACCGGCAACACGCTCAACCTCGATCACCCGCGCGTGCTGCAGCTCGTCATGGACAGCTTGCGCTACTGGGTGCAGGAAATGCATGTCGACGGCTTCCGTTTCGATCTTGCGCCGACGCTGGGTCGCGCCGGCGGCGAGTTTCGCCGCGACAGTTCCTTCTTCGCCGCCATTCGACAGGATCCGCTGCTCGCCCAGGTGAAGCTCATCGCCGAGCCCTGGGATGTCGGACCCAACGGCTATCAGCTCGGCAGCTTTCCGCCGGGCTGGGCGGAATGGAATGCCGCCTATCGCGACACCGTCCGGCGCTTCTGGAAAGGCGACCAGGGCGTCGTCGCCGAGCTCGCCTCGCGCCTTGCCGGCTCTTCCGACATTTTCGGCCATGCCGGCCGCCGTCCTTGGGCGAGCGTCAACTTCATCACCGCCCATGACGGTTTCACGCTCACCGACCTCGTCAGCTACAACGAGAAGCACAACGAGGCGAATGGCGAAGACAACCGCGACGGCCATAACGCCAATTACAGCTGGAACTGCGGCGCCGAAGGCGCGACCAACGATCCCGAGATCATCGCACTTCGCGACCGGCAGAAGCGCAATTTCCTGGCCACCCTGCTGCTGTCGTTGGGCGTGCCGATGCTGCTGGCGGGTGACGAGATCGGCCGGACGCAGAACGGCAACAACAACGCCTATTGCCAGGACAACCAGCTCACCTGGACGGATTGGGAGCATATCCGCCCCGAGGATCAGAAGCTTCAGGCCTTCGCCCGCTATCTCGTCAATCTGCGCCGGCGCCATCGGGTGTTTTCCCGGCCGCGCTTCTTCCGCGGCGAGGTTGTGTCGGCGGCCGGGCTCAAGGACATCACCTGGCTCACCCCCGAAGGGCGCGAGCCGACGGTCGAGGATTGGAACAATCCGGCGGCGCTCTCGATCGCTTATGTGCTCGGTGGCGCGGCGGGCGAGTTCTACACGCCCGGCGGCCAACGCGACATCGACGAGAGCTTTCTCGTCATGCTCAATGCCTGGCATCAGGATATCGAGTTCCACATTCCCGAATTACCGGAGAGAATGGCCTGGGAGCAGCTCGTCGACACCGCGAGCGACACCGGTTTCGGCATGGACGGGCGGCTCTTTTCGCCCGGCGAGGTGTTCCCCCTCAAAGCGCGCTCCTTCGCGCTCTTTATCAATCGCGCGCCGGAGAAATCGGCGCCCGACGGCGTGCTGCGGCACGAAGCGCCGCCGCCGGCGTTGCCCATCGACCTGGTGTCACGGCCGGCGCACACGGAGCCCCCGGGAGACGAGGATGAGACGTCACCATGAGCTGCCCTTCGGCGCCGAGCTTGTCGCGGGCGGCGTGCGCTTTCGCCTCTGGGCGCCACGCGCGCGATCGGTCGCCTTGCGTCTCGACGGCGTCGGCGATCTGCCGATGGTGCGCGAAGAAGGCGGCTGGTTTGTCCTGACGACCGAAGCGGCTGCGGCCGGCAGCCGTTATCGCTTCGTCGTCGACGGCATGGCGGTGCCCGATCCCGCTTCCCGTCACCAGGCCGAGGATGTGCACGGCGCGAGCGAGGTCATCGATCCCCGCAGCTACGAGTGGCGCGACGCGGCCTGGCCGGGGCGGAAGTGGGAAGAAATCGTGCTCTACGAGCTGCATACCGGCAGCTTCTCCGAGCGCGGCGATTTCGCCGGAATCGGCAGCCGGCTCGATCACCTCGTCGCGCTCGGCGTCACCGCCGTCGAGCTGATGCCGATCGCGGATTTTCCCGGCCGGCGCAATTGGGGCTATGACGGCGTGCTGCTGTTCGCGCCCGATGCGCATTATGGCCGGCCCGATTGCCTGAAGCAGCTCGTCGAAGCCTGCCACGCGCGCGGCCTCGCCGTGTTCCTCGACGTCGTTTACAACCATTTCGGTCCCGAGGGGAACTATCTCCACACCTACGCGCCGGCGTTCTTCACTGAGCGGCACCACACGCCCTGGGGCGCGGCGATCGATTTCATCGTCCCGGAGGTGCGGCGCTTCTATGTCGAGAACGCGCTTTATTGGCTCGAGGAGTTCAATATCGACGGCCTGCGCTTCGACGCCGTGCATGCGATTCTCGACGACAGCCCGCGCTCGATCCTGGTCGAGATCGCCGAGACCGTCCGAGCGCGCTTTGCCGGCATTCGCCCCGTCCATCTCGTGCTCGAGAACGACCGCAACGAGGCGCATCTGCTGCAACAGGGGCTCTATACCGCGCAGTGGAACGACGACATCCATCACGCTCTGCGCGTGCTGACCAGCGGCGAGACCGGGGGCTACTATGCCGATTATGCCGAGCACCCCGTCGAGCGCCTCGGCCGGGCGCTGGCGGAAGGCTTCGCCTATCAGGGCGACCACTCGGCCTATCGCGGCGAGAGGCGCGGCGAGCCCTCGGCGCATTTGCCGCCGACCCGCTTCGTCAGCTTCATCCAGAACCACGATCAGGTCGGCAACAACGCCTTCGGCACAAGGCTGGCGAGGCTCGCGCCGCCGGAAGCCATCCGTGTCGCCGCCGCGGCCTGTCTGCTGAGCCCGCACATTCCGTTGCTCTTCATGGGCGAAGAGTGGGGTGCCGAGCAGCCTTTTCCCTTCTTCTGCGATTTCGGTCCCGAGCTGGCGGAGAAAGTGCGTGAGGGGAGACGGCGCGAATTTGCGAAATTCCCGGCGTTCCGCGATCCCGCGGCGCGCTCGCGCATTCCCGATCCCTGCGCCGCCGAGACCTTCGCCAGCGCCGTGCTCGACTGGAAGCTGCTGCAGCGGCCGCCGCATCGCGATTGGCTTCGCTTCTATACGCAGCTCCTGGAGCTGCGGCGGCGCGAGATCGTGCCGCTTCTGGCTGGCATCGTCGGCAATGCCGGGCGCTGGCACGCCCTCGGCGAGCGCGCGCTCGCCGTCGAGTGGCGGCTCGGCAACGGCTCGCGGCTGAGTCTCTTCGCGAATTTCGGCGCAGCGTCCGTGCGCCTCGCCGATCCACCCGGCGGCAGGCTGATTTATGCAACCGGCGCGTCGCCCGCGGCCGAACTCGCCGCCTGCTCGGCCGCTTTCTTCTTGGACGGGTCGGCGGCATGAGCACGGCGGACCGGCGGTTGTTGCGCCTGGCGCACCTCTCCGGCGTCGCACCGGTCTATCGCGACGCTCAGAGGAAGTTGCGCCGCGTCTCGCCCGAGAGCCTCCGCGCGATTCTGACCGCCATGGGCCTCGATGTCGCGACGCCGGCGGCGATCGAGGCGAGCTGCACCGCGGTCGAGGCGGCGGAATGGGATGCGTTGCTGCCGCCGGTTGTGACAACGGTCGCCGGCGCCGCCGCTTCGGTGCCGGTCACCGTTCCGACCGGCGCGTCCGACAAGCTGTGCTGGCGCGTCCGTTGCGAGAGCGGCGAGGAGCGCGAGGGCTCGGTGGCGATCGATGCGCTCACCGTCCTCGACGAACGACGCGAGCGTCACCGCCGCTGCCGGCGCCTGTCGCTGCCGATCGACGGAGCGATGCCGCTCGGATATCACCGGCTCAGCGTTGCGCTCGGCGATCATGTGGCCGAAACGCTGCTCATCGTCGCGCCGCAACGCTGCTATCGACCGCCCGGCCTCGCGCGGCGGCCCTGGGCGCTGACCGCGCAGCTCTACGCCCTGCGCTCCGCGCGCAATTGGGGCATCGGCGATTTCACCGATCTCGGCAGGCTGGCAGAAGGGGCGGGACGGCAGGGGGCTGCCGCGCTCGGCATCAACCCGCTGCACGCGCTCTTTCCCGCCGAACCGCGCCATATCAGCCCCTATTCGCCGTCGAGCCGGCGCTTTCTCAATCCGCTTTATCTCGACGTCGCGGCCATGCCGGATTTTGCCGGCGCGGTTCCTCCCGAGGATCTTGCCGCGGCGCGCGCCGGCGATCTCATCGATTATCCGGCGGTAGCGGCGCTGAAGCACCGCGCCTTCGACGCCTGCTATCGCGCTTTCGCCGCGCGCCATCTCGGCACCGTACCGAGCGCGCGCGGCGCCGAGTTCCGCCGCTTCCAGCGCGAGGGCGGCCGCGCGCTCGAAACTTTCGCGGTCTTCACCGCACTGCATGAGCAGATGCTGGCCGAGCGCCATAGCTTCTGCTGGCAGGATTGGCCGGCGCGATTACGCGATGCAGGCTCGGCAGAGGTGGCGCGCTTCGCCGCCGAGCGGTGCGAGCGGGTCGAGCTGCACCAGTATCTGCAATGGGAAGCGGATCGGCAGCTCGGCGCCGCCGCCAGTGCTGCCGCGGCGGCGGGGCTGTCGCTCGGCCTCTATCGCGATCTCGCGGTCGGCGTCGATCCCAACGGCGCCGAGGTCTGGGCAGATCCCGGCATGACGGTCACGGGCGCCTCGGTGGGCGCGCCGCCCGATCTTCTCAACATGAAGGGGCAGGATTGGGGGCTGGCGCCCGTGAACCCGGTGGCGCTGCGGCGCGAAGGCTTCGCCCCTTTCATCGCCGCGCTGCGCGCCAATATGCGCCATGCCGGGCTGCTGCGCATCGATCACGTCATGGCGCTCATGCACCTCTATTGGATCCCGCGCGGCGCCGGCCCGTCGCAAGGCGCTTATGTCGCCTATCCCTTCGAGGCGCTGCGCCATATCGTGGCGCTCGAGAGCGAACGCCGGCGCTGCGCCGTGATCGGCGAGGATCTCGGCACCGTGCCGGACGGCTTCCGCGAGATCATGGCGGAGGCGGGCGTGCTCTCCTATCGCGTGATGCTGTTCGAGCGCGACCACGCCGGCCGCTTCCTCCCGCCTGAGGCCTATCCGGAGCAGGCGAGCGCCGCTTTCTCGACGCACGACATCGCGACCTTGCGCGGCTTCTGGCTTGGGCGCGACCTTGAATGGCGCCGCGCACTCGACCTTTACCCCAGCGCCGAAGCCGGCGAGAAGGAGCGCCGCGACCGGCGGCGCGAGCGGCGCTTGCTGCTCGAAGCGCTGATTGCTGCCGCGGCGCTGCCGCGCGCAGCGGCGCAGCTTCTGCTGCCGGAGGACGATGGTCCGGTGTTCGAGCCCGCGCTGACCGAGGCGGTCTACCGCTTTCTCGCACAGAGCCGCGCCGGTCTCGTCCTGGTGCAGCTCGAGGATGTCTTGGGCGAGATCGAGCAGGTGAATCTGCCGGGCACGGTCGACGAGCACCCGAACTGGCGGCGAAGAGTGGCCTTCGCCCTCGACGAGATCCTGGACGATCCCGAATTTGCGCGGCTGGCGGCGACGATGCGGGAAGCGCGGGGCGCGCCGTGACCGCGGCGCCGCGCGCCACCTACCGCCTGCAGTTCAATCGCGATTTCACCTTTGCCGATGCGCATGGCCTGGTCGACTATCTCGCCGATCTCGGCATCAGCCATGTCTATGCCTCACCCTTCCTCAAGGCGCGGCCGGGCTCCACCCACGGCTACGACATCATCGACCACAATCAGCTCAATCCCGAAATCGGCAGCAGCGAGGATCTCGCCGCCCTCGTCGAGCGGCTGAGGCGCCGCGGCATGGGGCTCATTCTCGACTTCGTACCGAACCACATGGGCGTCGGCGGCAAGGACAACGCCTGGTGGCTCGACGTCCTCGAATGGGGCCGCGTCTCGCCCTATGCCGAATTCTTCGACATCGATTGGCGCGGCAGCCGGCCCGATCTCGCCGGCAAGGTGCTGCTCGCCGTGCTCGGCGCGCCTTACGGCGTCACTCTGGAAAAGGGCGAAATCCAGCTGCGCTTCGATGCCGAGGACGGCAGCTTCAGCGCCTGGTATTTCGACCATCGCTTTCCCATTGCGCCCTTCCGCTATGCCTCCTTGCTCCGCGGTGCCGATCTCGCGGGGGAGGTGGGCCATCTTCTGTCACCCCTTGTCGATGCCTTCGCGAAGCTGCGCGAGCCGCGCAGCCAGCGAAACTACGCGGCAATCCATGCCGAAGGCGGGCGGCTCAAGGCCGAGCTTGCGGCGCTGGCGCGGCGCGAGCCGGCGGTCGCTGCGGCCCTCGCGCGTGCCGCCGACCGGCTCAACGGCGAGCCCGGCAAGCCCACGAGCTGGCGCCGGCTGCATGCGCTGCTCGAAGGGCAGGCCTATCGCGTCGCCTATTGGCGCGTCGCCGCCGACGAGATCAATTACCGCCGCTTCTTCAACATCAACGATCTCGCCGGCATCCGCATCGAACTGCCGGAGCTGTTCGAGCGCGCGCATCGCCTGGTGCTGAGTTTGGTGGCGGAAGGGCAGGTGGATGGGCTGCGCATCGACCACATCGACGGACTCTACGATCCCGCCGAATATTGCGAGCGGCTGCAGCGCGCGGCCGCGGCGGCGGCAAAGCTGTCCACCGGAAACTTCTACATCGTCGTCGAGAAGATCCTCGCGCATTACGAGACGCTGCGCGATTGGCCGGTCGCCGGCACCACCGGCTACGATTTCATCCGCGAAGCGGGCGGCCTGTTCATCGATGCCGCCGGCGAGGGCGCGCTGCTGCGCGCCTATCGCCGCTTCACCGCTTCACGCGACAAATACGCCACGGTGCTCCATGCCGGCAAGCGGCGCATCACCGATGTCAATCTCGCCAGCGAGGCCGGCGTCCTCGCCGCCGAGTTCCATGCCGTGTCGCGCCACCATTGGCAGAGCCGCGATTTCACCTTGAACGGCATGCGCGCCGCGCTCGACGAGGTGATCGCCGCCTTTCCCGTCTACCGCACCTATGTCGGCGATAGCGGCGCCTCGACCGAGGACCGGCGCTACATCGACTGGGCCGTGGCGCAGGCGAAGAAGCACTGGCCGGGAATCGACACCTCGATCTTCGATTTCATTCATGGCGTGCTCACCCTCGACCTGGCGCAGAGCGGCAGCGGCTATGGCCGCGCGGCGGTGCAGCGTGCCGCCATGCGCTTCCAGCAGCTGACCGGCCCGGTGATGGCCAAAGGCGCCGAAGACACCGCCTTCTATCGTTACGTCCCGCTGCTGGCGCTGAACGAGGTCGGCGGCGATCCCAGCCGGTTCGGCGTCTCGGTTGCGGCCTTTCATCACCTCACCGAGGCGCGCGCCAAGCGCTGGCCGCAGGGCATGCTGGCGAGCAGCACCCACGACACCAAGCGCGGCGAGGATTCGCGCGCGCGCCTCGCGCTGCTGTCCGAGCGGCCGCGCGAATGGGCGCGGCATTTGGCGCTCTGGTCGCGGCTCAATCGCTTTCGCCGCGGCGAGGTCGATGGCGAGCCGGCGCCGCACCGGAACGACGAATACTTCTTTTATCAGACCGTGCTCGGCGCCTGGCCGCTCGAGCTCGCGCCCGACGATGTGCCCGGCCTCGAGGCTTTCGCCGCCCGGGTTCAGCTCACGATGACCAAGGCCATGCGCGAAGCAAAGGAGCGCTCGAGCTGGAGCAATCCCAATACCGCTTATGAGGCGGTCCTCGGCCGCTTCGTTGCCGGCGCGCTTGATGCTGACAAGCCCAACCCGTTCCTCGCCGACATGCATGGCTTCGTCGAGAGCCTGGCGCGGCCGGGCGCGATCAACAGCCTGGCGCAAACCTTGATCAAGCTCGCCACGCCCGGGATTCCCGACACCTATCAGGGCGGCGAGCTCTGGGACTTCAGCATGGTGGACCCGGACAATCGCCGCGCCGTCGATTGGGGGGCGCGCCGGCGCATCCTCGCCGAGCTCGCCGACCGCTTTGGCGCGCGCCCGCTCGATCGTCAGGCCCTGGCCGAGCTCGCCGCGCATTGGCGCGACGGCCGCGAGAAGCTGTTCCTGATCTGGCGCGCGCTGGCGCTCCGCGCCAGCCTGCCGGAGGTCTTCGCTCGCGGCGCCTATCTCCCGCTCGAGACCGCCGGCCGGCATGGCGATCGGCTCTGCGCCTTCGCCCGCCTCGCCGACGGCAAGGCCGCGGTCGCCATCGCGCCGCGGCTCGTTCTGTCGCTTCTGGGCGAAGACGGCGCGATCGATTGGGGCGACACGGTGGTCAAGCTGCCCGACGCGGCCTCCTGGCGCGATGTGGTCGCCGGAAAGCCGCTTGGCCGGCGCAACGGTGCCATCGCCGCGAGCGAACTGCTCGCCGATTTCCCGGTAGCGCTGCTGGCGTCGGAGGAGTCCTAGACCCGGTCTCAGTCATGGACGCGCCACGTATCGCCGACTATCAATCCGTCGACGATGTTGCAAGACGTGCCAGGAAATT